>CAIVGD010000039.1 GCA_903905395.1 uncultured Verrucomicrobiota bacterium | reverse complement strand
TCATGGCGTTCGAGGAGGAGTTCGGCATCGAAGTTCCCGATGGGGACGCCGAAAAGCTTCTCACCGTCGGCGATGTCGTGAAGTACATCGAGGACAAGCAGTCCAAATAACGCCGGAACCGATGCGCCCAGCACGGAAGCAACTTCCGGCCAGGCGTTGTTCGCCCCGAATTCCATGAGCACGCGCCGCGTTGTCGTCACCGGGCTGGGTACCCTCACGCCCTTGGCCAACGACTTTCCAGGTACTTGGGATCGCCTCATCAAAGGCGAAAGCGGAATCGGCCCGGTCACCGCCTTCGACGTCACCGGCTACGACTGCCGCATCGCCGGCGAAGTGCGCAACTTCGATCCCTCAAAAGTCTTCAAAAATCCCAAGGATGTCCGCCGCACCGATCGTTACACCCACCTCGCCATGGGCGCCGCAGTGGAAGCTTGGCGCGATGCCGGACTCGAGGGTGCCACGTTTGATCCCGACCGCGCGGGGGTTCTTGTCGGATCCGGCATCGGCGGTCTGAGCACCCTCGAAGAACAGCATAATATTCTACGCGATCGCGGCCCCAAAAAAGTCTCCCCCTTTATGATTCCGATGATGATCAATAATATCGCCTCCGGACATATCTCCATGCACTTCGGCCTACGCGGGCCCAACTTCGCCATCGTCTCCGCTTGTGCCACCGCCACCCACTCCATAGGCGAGGGCTGGCGTCTTATTCGCGAATCCGAGGCCGATCTTATCGTGGCCGGAGGGAGTGAAGCCGCCGTCGTCCCACTCGGCCTGAGCGGTTTCGGCGCCATGAAAGCCCTCTCCACCCGCAACGAGGAACCCACCCGCGCCTCCCGTCCGTTTGATAAGGGGCGCGATGGGTTTGTCCTTAGCGAAGGATCCGGAGTTGTCATCCTCGAGGAGTACGAACACGCCCGCCGCCGCAACGCCCGAATCTATGGGGAGGTCTTGGGATACGCCGCCACCGCCGATGCCTACCACCTCACCGCCCCATCCCCTGGTGGCGCCGGCGCCGCCCGCGCCATGTGCCTCGCCCTAAAACACGCCAAACTTAACCCCAATCAAATCGACTACATCAACGCCCACGGCACCTCCACCCCGCAAGGCGATATCTGCGAAACTCAGGCCATCAAATCCGTCCTCGGAGACCATGCCAAAAAAGTTGCCGTCAGCTCCACCAAATCCAGCCTAGGTCACCTCCTCGGAGCCGCCGGTGCCGTCGAGACGGCCATCTGCCTCAAGGCTCTCGAGACCGATATCCTCCCCGCCACGATTAACCTGGAAGATCCCGATCCCGAGTGCGACTTGGACTACATTCCCAATCAATCCCGGGAGCAGAAAGTCCATATCGTCATGAACAATTCCTTCGGATTCGGAGGACACAACGCTTGCCTCATCGCCTCTCGTCTGGTTTGATTAACCCTTCCTGTGAAAGCCGAAATCCATCCAGAATACATTGCCTGCACGATGACTTGCGCCTGCGGGGCGGTTTACCAGACCCGCTCCACCAAGGCCCAAGTCCGTTTGGGAATCTGCGCCTCCTGCCACCCCTTCTTCACCGGTACACAGAAACTTGTGGATACCGCTGGCCGCGTGGAAAAATTCCGCCGCCGCTTCGACGCCGCCGTAGCCGCTCCCAAGGCCAAAAAGCGCGCCTAGACGCCCGCGCGGATTCACCGTCCCGTCGCCCAACGGCACGGGTTCGGTGCCGCCCCGTCCCCCGTGGAACCCTCTGTCCAACTCGCCCGCCTCGAAGCCCGCCTCCACGAACTCGATCGTGAAATGGCCGAGCCTGGCCTCTACCGCCAAGCCGCTCGCGCTCGTGACCTTGCCCGCGAACATTCCCGCATTCGCGCTGGGACCGAGGCCGCCCGCCGCCTGGTCTCCCTCCTCGCCCGCCGCCATGAGAACGAGACCTTGCGCGCTTCCACCACCGATCCGGAACTTCGCCAACTCGCCGTCGAAGAGGCCACCGAACTCGCACGCGATGAAGCCACCGCCCGCGACGAGGTCCTCCGCTCCATACTGCCTCCTGATCCCGACGAACATCGCGACACCCTGGTGGAAATCCGGGCCGGGGCCGGAGGAACCGAGGCCGCCATCTTTGCCGGCGACCTTTTTCGCATGTACAGCCGCTATGCGGAAATTCGCGGCTGGAAAATGGAAACCCTCTCCGCCAGTCCCTCCGATCTCGGCGGCCTGAAGGAAATCGTTTTCGAACTGAGTGGTCCCGCCGTATTTTCCGCGATGCGCCAGGAAAGCGGCGTACATCGTGTCCAGCGGGTTCCGGCCACCGAGGCCCAAGGCCGCATTCACACCTCCACCGCCACCGTTGCCGTGCTCCCGGAAGCCGAGGAAGTGGAATTCCAGATCCGTCCGGACGAAGTTCGCGTGGAGGTCTGCCGATCGGGCGGCCCAGGGGGTCAGGGTGTGAACACCACCGACTCCGCCGTCCAGGTGCTCCACATCCCCACCGGCATGATCGTCCGCTGTCAGGACAGCCGCTCGCAGATCAAAAATCGTGCACACGCCATGAAAATCCTTTCCGCCCGCCTCCTCGAAAAAAAGCGCGCGGAAGAGCGGGGCCGCGTCGATGCGGCCCGCCGCGAACAAGTCGGCACCGGTGAACGGAACGAAAAAATTCGCACTTACAATTTTCCGCAGAACCGCCTCACAGACCACCGGATCGGCTTCACCTCGCACGACCTCAACCTCGTGATGGAAGGCAAACTGGAACTTCTCATCGAAGCCCTCGCCGCCGACCACCTTAACCGCCAGTTAAACCAATCTACCTAAATTTATTTTTTACATGCAACTCGCCTCCCATGATTCCGCTCACCCTATTCCGCATCACCATTTCTGGGGTCAGAGGTCGGCGAGAGAATAATCTTCGCGTTCGTATTAAGAAATCGGGACTGAGCTCATGAAACTTCTCGCAGTTCTCGAAGCCACCACAGGACACTTTTCGCGTCACGGCCTCGCCTCTCCACGCCTGCAGGCGGAACTCCTCATCGCCCACGCCCTCAGCCTCCCCCGCTTAGGCATCTATCTTCAGTTTGAACGCGAACTCACCGACCCGGAATTAGAGACCCTCCGTCCCCTCGTCCGCCGCCGCGCCGCCCGCGAACCGGTTCAGCATATCGTCGGCAGCACCGGTTTTGCAGGGTTCTCCATCCGCTGTAGCAAGGCGGCCCTCATCCCTCGGCCTGAAACCGAAATTCTCGTCGAACACGCCGCGCGCATCCTCAAGGATCTCGCTCCAGGACTGGTCATCGATGTGGGCACTGGCACCGGCGCCATTCTACTCGCCCTCGCTCGTCTTCAACCACAACACCGCTATCTCGGCTTGGATATCTCCGCCGAAGCTCTCGCCCTCGCCCAGGAAAATGCCGCTCACCCTTCCTCCGCATCTCCCGTTGGAACCCAGATAACGTGGAAACAAAACGATCTGCTCGCCGGGCTTTCCGACCCAGCCGTTTTACTCACCGCCAACCTTCCCTACCTCACCCTCAATGAAATCGAATCAGCCGATCCCGAGGTCCGTCACGACCCCATGCTCGCACTCGATGGCGGAACGGAGGGACTGGACCTGATTCGCCTGTTCCTGCCTCAAGCCGTCAAGATTACCTCAGTGGTTCTCCTCGAATGTGCCCCAGCCCAAACCGAAACCGTCGCCGCCCTCGCACGCTCCGCCGGTTTCCAACAGACCTTGATCCACCCCGACCTCACCTCACAACCCCGCGTCGTGGAAGCCCGCCGGGATTGAGAGTCGGCTTTTCACCCCCTCCGCGAAAATAAAATCCCCTTTGCCTCCCTTCCCACTTTGCGTGAAAATCCCCCCTCCATGAAACGCGCCATTTATCCCGGTACTTTCGATCCCGTCACCTTGGGCCACCTCGATGTCCTGGCCCGAGCCGTCCGCCTTTTCGACGAAGTCATCGTCGCTGTGGCCGAAGACAGCACCAAGAACACCGCCTTCACCACAGCCGAACGGGTCAAACTTCTCCAAGAGTGCATCCATGCCGAACCTTGGGCGAAGCAAGTCAAGGTCTCCTCCTTTCATGGTCTTCTCGTGGAGTTCGCCAGACAGGAAAAAGCCGTCGCCGTCATCCGCGGCTTGCGGGCGGTCTCCGATTTTGAATACGAGTTCCAGCTCGCCTTAACCAACCGCCGCCTCCACCCCGATCTCGAATCGGTTTTTCTCATGCCCCGCGAAACCCTCTCGTTCATCAGCTCCCATCTGGTCCGCGAACTCGCGCGCTTGGGGGCCCCGCTGGCGGATTTCGTGCCCGCCCCGGCAGCTCAAGCCCTCCGCCAACATTACGCCAAGAAGTGAAGATTGATCCCCGGCAAATTCCGGAAGAAGGCATCGAACTAACCGGCTCCATCCCCCTCTCCGACTACGATATCCCGATCGGCGGAATCCGCGGATGGGACAAGATCGAGTACCGCCTTCACGCCACCCGGGTGGGCTCGGAAGTCACGATCCTCGGTTCCCTCTTCTCCGAGTTTGAAATCCCTTGCGCCCGCTGCCTCGATTTCATCCCTTGGGCGCTGGAGGTTAACGACTTCGACCATCTTTGTTCCGTTCCAGATGATACTTTGCTCGACTTGACGCCACTCATCCGGGAGGACATCATTCTTGCCCTTCCGCTCGCAGCCCGCTGTGAGTTGGACGGCGCAGGAAAGTGCCCGCGTTCGGGAAGAGTTTTTATTCCTTCCGACCGGGATGCCTTCGCCGATAAACGACGAGCCACGGTCTGGCGGGATTTAGACCAGCTCACAACGGAGAACTGACAACCATGGGAGTCCCGAAACGCAAAACCTCAAAGATGCGCCTGCGCATGCGCCGGGCCGCTCATCGCCGCGACCTGCCTCAGCTACGTCGCGACAAAAGCGGCAACTTTCACCTCTCCCACGTCGTAGATCCGGTCACCGGCCGATACCGCGACCGTCAGGTTCTCACCATCGAGACCCCAGCGGCCTGATTCCACTTCTCGCGACTTCGCGGGTATTTCTATGAGGATTGCGCTCGATGCAATGGGAGGAGATCACGCCCCCGAGCGACCGGTCGCCGCCGCCTTGGAAGCCCTCGCCACGTTTCCCCAGATCGAGAAATTAATCCTTTTCGGACAGGAAGACCGTATCCGCGAGGAATTTAAAAAACTCGGCCAACACCTGCCCAATCCACGCATCGAAATCTGTCACTGCAAGGAAGTTATTGAAATGGGCGATTCGCCCGTCGAATCTCTCCGCCGCAAAAGGGATAATTCAATTCTTCGTTCGATCGAAGCTGTCCGCGACTCCCACGCCGATGCCGCAGTTTCCGCAGGACACACCGGTGCCATGGTGGCCGCGGCTACCATCCGCCTGCGCACCCTTCCCGGGATCAATCGTCCGGGTATCGCCACAGTCATGCCCACGGAAACGAATCTTTTCATCCTGCTGGATGCCGGCGCCAATCTCGATGCGCGTCCCGAACACCTCCTCGACTACGCCCTTATGGGCTCGATCTACTCCGAGGAAGTTCTCGGTTACAGCAAACCTCGCGTCGGCCTCCTCTCCATCGGCTCGGAAGACGCCAAGGGCAACAGTCTCACCAAGGAGGGATTCAAACTGCTCTCCAACGCCCCCATCCATTTTGTCGGAAACATCGAGGGCCGGGATCTTTTCGAACGCCCGGTCGAGGTGGTGGTTTGCGATGGCTTCGTCGGCAACGTGGTCCTCAAGACCAGTGAGAGCATCGCCGCCGCCATCTTTCACTGGCTGAAACACGAAATCGAAAAAACCCCGCTCCGCATGGCGGGAGCCTGGCTCGCACGCGCCGCATTTCGTGCAATCAAGAAAAAGACGAATTACGAGGAGTACGGGGGCTCCCTCCTACTCGGTGTGAACGGGATCTGCGTCATCGCCCACGGCAACTCAAGCGTGAAGGCCATCCGCAACGCCGTTCGCGTCGCCGTCGAAGCGATCGAACACGGAGTGAACGACCGCATAATCCGCGCTGCAGTTATTGCCGGGGCCCACAAGGAATCCCAAGCCGATGCCGTCCCGACCTGATTCCGGTCTGCACTTGGCCGGGACGGGCGTCTATCTCCCTGCCCGGATTCTTTCCAATCAAGACCTGGAGAAACACGTCGATACCACCGACGAGTGGATCTTCACCCGCACCGGCATCAAAGAGCGCCGGATAGCCACCGCCGAGGAGACCTCCACGTTCATGGGCGTCGAAGCCTCGAAGCAGGCCCTCGCCAACGCCAAAATCAAGGCGGCTGACCTCGACCTCATTCTCACCGCCACCGTCACACCCGACTCTTTTTTCCCATCCACCGCATGCCGGATCTCCGCCGAACTGGGCGCTTCAGGATGCCCCGCCTTGGATCTGCAGGCTGCTTGTTCCGGCTTCGTCTATGGACTCATTCTCGCCGAGCAGTTTTTGCGCACGGGCACCGCGAAAAATATTCTCCTAGTGGGCACCGAACGCCTCTCCTCAGTCATCGATTGGCGGGACCGGAATATCTGCGTTCTTTTCGGAGACGGCGCGGGTGCAGTCGTCCTCCGCTCCGAACCAGGCCGTCGCGGCCTCTTGGCCTTCGACTGGGGAGCGGATGGTTCAAGCGGTCATCTTCTTCACTTGGGAAATGTCACGGCTCGCCCCCCAGCCCTCGTCCCGCCAACTCCCGTCACCCCCGCCTGTTTCGTCATGGCCGGAAAAGAAATATTCAAACTGGCGGTAACCGCCATGGCCGATTCCGTCCGCCACACCCTAAAAAAGGCTGGGGTGAAAATGGAAGAAATTAAGTGTCTCATCCCCCATCAAGCCAACATACGGATCATCGACGCCTTGCTGGAAAAGCTGAAATTCCCCAGGGAACGTTGTTTTGTGAACGTCCAGCGCTACGGGAACATGTCTGCCGCCTGCATCCCCGTCGCCCTCCACGAGGCCG
>CAIVGD010000038.1 GCA_903905395.1 uncultured Verrucomicrobiota bacterium | reverse complement strand
GCTGTCGGGCATCTTCGCCCGCTCGGGAGAGGAAATATTCAGTTTCCCGAACAATTCATCGCGATTGTCGAGCCGGGCATGGGCGGTGAGGACAAGGTTCCCGGAAGCACTGGTCCGGGGAAGTGTATCGCCCACCGATTCGGGTGTCGAATGAAGCATGAGGTGCCCCATGGCCACGGGACCCTCCCGCCAGACAGCAGATCCGTCCGGCCCCCAATAGTCCATGGCCGAGAGCATACCATCCATGATTTCCGGCGCCACAGGCCGGCCGTCCAAATTGAAGACCCCGCAGACGGCGCTCATCTAACCAGCCACCTTTAATATCCCGTCTTCATGGAGTTTCTCAAGAAACGCCAAGACATCTCTTGTGCACGTCTCACGGTCAACATCATATTTCAAGATCAGCGCAGCGATCAGCTCCGACACCTTGATGGGCTTCTCGATCAGTTTCCACACACGGCTCCCGATGGAATCAAGTCCATAATACTGGCCTTTTTCCACGCTCATCATGACCACTTCGTCGTCAATGTCGCTGGCAACGATGTCTTCAATCTGGCTGACGATACTCTCCGTTAAAATGCTTTTATTTTTCATTCCGGCTCCTTTGTATCTGACAAGAAATCGCTTTTCACGCGGTTTGTGTACCTGCCTGCGTAATCTGCCTGGGAAAGCGTCTTCATGGCGGTGATGGTGGGCAAAGATTCCCGGAGTGTCAAGCCCTCAGGAAATGCGCCCCACGCAATGGAAATTGGCGATGATAATCAGCCTTGGAGTAACGATACGATTCCGTGTTTCCGGGGCGCTTAGAAAAATTTAGCCTGCATAATGCTGCATTATTGACTTTTGAATAAACAATTGCGTATATCCAATTATCAAGGGTTTATGCAGTATTTTTGGTCGTGTAAAAATGCTGGCCACTTTCTCTTAATCAGCGGGTCGGAGGTTCGAATCCCGGTAGCCGCCTTGGGAATCCTGCACGGTGCCCGCTCGATGTAAACCCCTTTTCAGGAAGTCCAGGCCCTCCTTGATAAAAGACTCGGCATTCGGGCAAACATTGTGAAACATGCCGCGCTCGAAAGCAAAATCATGCAGCGAGGAATTGTAGGCTTCCATAATGACATGACCGTCGAAACCGATATGCCCCAGAGCCTGGAACACGGCATTCCATGGAATCAGGCCGCTGCCCGGCACACCTCTGTTGTTCTCGCATGCGTGCACTCCCCAGAGACGCCTGGCGATCGTCCTGATGCCTGCCGAGTAGTCCGTGATCTCGGTGATCATATGGTACGTGTCAAAAAGCGCGTGAAGATTGTCATGGTCAGCCATGGTAATAAGACGGAGGCATTGGCCAGGCGTATTAACGATGTGCGTGCGGAAGTGACTCATCGGTTCAAGAACGATGGCTACCCCTTTATCCCTGGCGTAGTCGGCCAGTAGATGGAGGCCCTCGGCCGTGTATTGGTATTCTTCCGGAGGGGGCCGGCGGAATTTGACCGTGCCTGTGTGCCCGTAGATTGAGCCGCAATAGGCGACGGCGCCGAGTTCACTGGCGACATTAACCTGCCGCTTGTGCCAGGCTAAGCCCGCTTGTCTTTCCGATGCATTTTCAGAAGACAGATCGCACTCCGGCGGCCACCTGCCGCCAGGGCTGACGGCTAATTCCAATCCAAGCTCTTCAGCCCGATGCCGGAACATGGTGCAGGAAAAAGGCACATCGTCACCAATCCCGATCTCGATACAGTCGAGATCAAGCGCCTTGGCTCGGTCAAGGAAAGGCAGGCAAGCATCCGACCAGCGGTCGACAAAAACGTAAGAATGTATTCCGAATTTAATCGCCGTGCCTTCCAATGCGTGTGGCTGCAGTTTCCCGCCCGGTTAAATATCCACGGCCGAACGCTGTCGCCGGGGTGTTCCGGGTTCCACTCCGTGCGGGGCGGGGAATCACATGGTTGTTCGGCAATTGTCGAACCGCGTGGTCATCGCGGCCAACGCTTATCGATCGCGGGGAACTCCGGAAACGCAACGTGTGGCTCCCTCTGATACCAATACGCAACGGAGGCGATGTCGTCGGAAAGCGGTTGGTATTTGCCATTTGGCCACCAACCAAGAGCCTGGATGGTCACGCGCAGGTCCGTGCTAAAACAGACTGGGTCCATGATGTGCCAACGATACAGGCTCCACTTCGGCGGGCCGTTCTCGCCGGCAGGC
>CAIVGD010000037.1 GCA_903905395.1 uncultured Verrucomicrobiota bacterium | reverse complement strand
CTGCGGAGGATCCATCCTTTCGGGCACATGTTTGGCCGCATATTCGTCCAGCACCCTCGAGGCATGGATCCACGATCCCAGTCCATCCGGATGTCTCGCCAGCCAAGCGCCCGACTCCCAAGAAGGCGCCTCTCCCGGATTCCGCGAAACGTATTCAGCCACCGCCCGGAGAAAACCCGCCACCCTTCCTTCCTCCATTTTTCTTCCCTCCGCCCAGTGCGAATCCAATCCCACCTCGTGAAGATGCTCCCGAATCCCCGCCACCGCGGTTTCATCAGGAATTGCCAACGCCATCCCAGGCCAAGCCCGAGCCATCTCAGTTAACCGAGCCGACTGTTCCACCGCACGACCCACGGGATGAATCTCACCATCCCGCAAACCCGCACTCCGTTTCGCCCAAACCTTAGCTTCCAGCTGACCCAGATCATCAAATCCTGCCGCCTCAGCTTCCGGGGCAAAGACAAGCACCTGAGCCGGACGAGGCAATCGTGCGAGCATTTGTACAAATACCGGACGGATTTCCACCACCCCGGCCAAAACTACTTCCACATCCCGGGGCGTTCCCTTCATCCAAAGAGCCGTACGCCTTTCCGCCGGATCCATCCATCCACCACCCTTCAGAACTTCCCGGTAAATTTTATGTGCCTCCTCCAAAATCGTCCAACGGGAAACCTCCGCCTCGGGTGCTTCGGGCATCTTCGTCTCCATAACCTCAGCCACCCCGGCAAAAGTCAGCCCTTCTCCGCCTAACTCATTCCACAAAGACTGCACTCTTCCAGCGAGCAGAAGTTCAGGTCTAAAGCCTCCTTGTTGCTGAATCTCCAATGGAATTTCCAAGAGCGCCGCTTTGCGTTTTTGGGGAAGAAGTCTCAGAGCCTCCACCCAGGCTAGTTTCTGGGTGAGCTCCGACGCCGCCGGCCCCAGCTCAGCCGGAGGGTCAAACAACTCCTCCGCAATCTTGGCAATGGTGGAAATGCGCGGAGAAAACAGTGGAATCTTTTGCCGGTCTGCCTCGATCGCCAACTTCTCCAACAGCCTCCGACCCGCTCGCCCGCCTCGAACCACCACCTTCACATTCGAGAGATCAGGATAGTTTTTTAAAAGCCACTTGGCGGTGTGGGCTAGGACCGGCTCGTCCCATCCAAGAAAAGTACGCTTCATAGGGGGCTAATCATCGCCCGCCCCCTGGGACAAAAACAGTCCCACCTTGCTATTATTTAATCTCGGCATGGTGGCTCCCTTTTGGACACGCCCATCTACGATCGAACCCGAAAATCCTCCTACGTCTCAGAATCACCGGATTCCAGGACCAGTTTCTTATCTGTCTTGGCTCCGAGTTCCCTCAGTTTATCCGCCGTCCCAATAATATTGCCCTTTTTCTCAGAAAGCTTTTTCACCGCCGCCCCATGCGCCTCCTGCGCTTTTTCCAAGGCATCGCCGACTTCCTTTAGGTCACTGCAGAAGTTGACTAGATCATCGTGTAACTTTCCTCCGAGACGCGCGATCTCCTGCACATTCCGGTTCTGTCGTTCAATCTTCCATAGATTGGCGATCGTTCGCAGGGTGGCCATCAGCGTACTCGGGGTGGTCAGAACAATCCGTTTTTCAAACGCATACTCCACAAGCCCAGGGTCACCACGGATCGCCGCCCCAAACGCCGGTTCGATCGGAATGAACATGACGGTAAAATCAGGTGACTTGCCCTGGAGTAACTCCGGATAGGCCTTGCCGGAAAGATCATCAATAAAACGTTTCACCGCCGTGCCATGGGCTTTGAGACACCGCTCCTGCTCAATCGGTTCCGTCGCCGCACAGTAGGCGTCGTAATCCACCAGCGGAACTTTACTGTCCACAATGATGGCTCTGTCATCCGGAAGATAAATAACCGCATCCATCCTCTTTCGATCGGCCGATTCTTGTATCCGGTACTCCTTGCCTTTTTCCAGGCCGGAGATTTCTAGGGTTTTCTCAAGAATCATCTCCCCCCAACGTCCGCGCACCCCCGAATCATTCTTCAGCGCGTGGGTCAAGGCATGGGTTTGCGTCTCCAGCTTCGTGCTCATCAGTTGAATCTGTTTCAACTCGTGCCGCAGATCGGACTGGAGCGATGTCTCGGCGGTGTGTACCTCGTCCACCCGTTTGCGGAAGGTTTCCATCCGGTCGAGGATCGGTCGCAGTTCGATCCCCACTTGGGTCCGGTTATCCTCGGCCAAACGGCGTGTACCTTCCGTCACCATCTCCTGAGCCATCGCCCGCAGATCCAATTGTAGGCGTGTTGCGAGTTTCTCCTTCTCATCACGGGCCTCTGCCAGACTGCGTTCGGACGACTGCCGTTCCGTTTCAGCCCTCACCAGATTCTCCCGTGCCTCCCGATTCTGCGTCTCGGACGCGATTCGCACTCGTTCCGACTCCTCCCAGCGCTCCTTAAAAGCCTTGGCCTCTGCCCCGAGGCGACCCAAACGACCTGCTGACAAGGCATACGCAACTCCTGCACCAATTCCGATGCCTAGGGCAGCAGCCAAAAGAACCTCAAAAGTCATCCTCGCAAACTCCCTGCTTCCATTCCCCGGTCAAGAACGACTCTTCGTCCAGGAAGGCAAACCCCGATTATCCAGCCAGCATCCTCTACTATTTATTCTCCCTCCCGCGCCATCTCCACCGCAACGGACAACCGCCCAACTGAAAATGTTCCCGCACCCGGTTGCTCAAATAACGCTCGTAAGCTTCCGACATCACCGCCGGATGGTTGACGAACCCCATCAGGGTTGGCAACGGCCCCTCAACTTGGGTCGCATAATAAATCCGTAGTTTTTTATTTCCTTTGACCGGAGTACTTCGTGCTTCTGTCGCCCGGGCCAGCACCCGATTCAGCTCCCCGGTCCCGATCTTGATCGTTCGCGCTTTGAGCATCAAAGTCACCGCACTCTCCAGCTCCTGTAAGCCGGTTTTTTTGACCGAACTTAAAAAAACCACCGGTACATCGGGCAAAAAGAAAAGACCGCGACGAAGTGCCTCCTCATACGTCTTTTTAAAAACGTCTCCCTTTGTTTTCTCATCCCCTTCCGCCGTCAGATCCCATTTTGTGACCGCAATAATACACGGCCTCTGTGCCCGTTGAATCAGTCCGCCGATCTTTTTCTCCACCAGTCCTACTCCCAGCACCGCATCGATGGTGAGAATGGCCAAGTGACAGCGGTCGATCGCATGGGCCGTCCTTCCTCCCATGATCCTCTCCAGCGGATCTTCGACTCTCCTTTTTTGCCGTAAGCCCGCAGTATCAATGAAAAGTACGGGGTGCCCTCCCAGCTCCGCAGGAACATCGACGGCATCCCGAGTTGTCCCCGCCATGGCATTGACCATCGTCCGATCGATCCCCACCCAAGCGTTGATCAGAGAGGACTTCCCCGCGTTCGGCCGGCCCACCACCGCGAGTCTGGTCCTCTCGTCCTTCACCCGTTCCTCTTCCTGCCACGCCTTCCCGATCTCCTCCATCAGATCGCCAAAACCCAACCCGTGTTCCGCCGAAACCAAGTGACCGGCTCCGAATCCGAGTCGCGCAAACTCCTTGGTATTTATGCCCGCATAACCGGGATCCATTTTATTGATCACCAATGTCACTTTTTGTCCGGCTTTGCGGAGGCGCTTTGCGACATCCGTGTCCAGCACGTGCAACCCCTCCTTGCCGTCCACCACCAACAAAACGCGTTGAGCCGAAGCAATGGCTAAATCCGCCTCCCGTTCGACGGCCTCCTGAAGTCCCGTGCCGTCCTCCAACCCCAACCCACCGGTATCGATTAAGACAAAAGGCCTTCCCTCCCATTCCGCATCCGCCACCAGACGATCCCGCGTCACCCCGGGACGATCGAAGACCAGGGCGATCTTTCTCCGGCAGATCCGGTTAAACAGCGCGCTCTTGCCCACGTTTGGACGCCCCACGATGGCCACCACCGGCCGCCCTGTCTCAGTTTCAGTTCGGTTCGCCATAACTGCTCGTATGCAAAAGTTTCCACCCGCGGCTAACATATACTCCGAGGGAAACCAGGGTCACGAGTCCCGCCATCCAAAGAACCGGTTTCGTGGAAACATTTCCCGGCAGAAGAAGCCCCAGCAGAACCACCGCAATTTGAAAAAATGTGGCTACTTTCCCGGTCCAGTGCGGTCGGATGAATTTATAATCGTGGAGCAGCGCGCCGATCAACAATGTGCCCGCCACGATGATCAGGTCGCGACTAACCACGAGAATTGGGAACCAAAGCGGCAACCGCCCCTTCCCCGCCACTCCGATTGTCCCCAACAGGACGATGGCCGTCACGAGGAGTAACTTGTCCGCAATCGGATCCAGAATCTGACCCAGTTGGCTTCTTTGTCCGAAATGCCGCGCCACCCATCCATCAATTCCATCCGAAAATGCCGCCACGATAAAGAGACCCACCGCGGCGTAATACCACCCGCTCCCATCATATCCATCGGAGTGCGATTCGCTATGATACAAAAGCGCTCCGGCAAAGAGCGGCACTAAAAGAATCCGGAGAACCGTGATGCGGTTGGCTAACGTCACGCCACGACCCCGAGTTGACCCGCTTCCAAAAGTTCCCTTGTCCGCGCCAGCCGTGCTTTAACCCGATCCATTCCGAGCACGACCAGAAGGGCAAAAAGAGAAGGCCCCACCGTCCGACCCGAAACCGCCGCACGCACGAGATGGATGACCTTGGCCGGTTTGAGGGCCGCCGCCTCCGCCACTTTCTGACAAACCGACTCTGCGCCCGCCTCATCCAGAGGTCCCTGAATCGCCATCAACCCCGCTTCAAGGGCGATGAGCAACTTCCCCGCGTCGGGATTGGAAAACTGTTTTTTACGGGACTCCGGCGAATACTCGTACTCCTCGGTCAGATAAGGATCGAGCCACTCCGCCAGTTCGCGGCCCGTGCGCACTTTCTCCCTCATAATTTTGAGCAGTCCATTCCGCAAGGCGGGATCCAACGCCGCCGCCGCTGGACGAACCCTGGCAAGATACTCGCGGGTGAACTTTTCAAAATCCCCATCACTCAGCGCGCGCCAGTACTCCCCGTTGATCCAGAAAAGTTTGTCCGCATCGAAACTGGCGTTACTGCGATGCAATCTTTGGAGATCAAATTTCTGAATGATCTCGTCGATAGGCAATATCTCCTGGTTCTCGCCCAATGACCAACCCAGCAAGCAGAGATAATTGCGCACTGCGGCAGGGAGATAACCAGCCTCCTCATAAAATTCCACCGCCGCCCCATCGTCCCGCTTGCTCATCTTCGATCTGCCACGGTTCAGGATGAGCGGGATGTGGGCAAATTGAGGCGGTACAGCCCCCAGCGCCTCATACAAGGCGATGTGCTTGTGCGTATTTGTGAGATGATCTTCCCCCCGGATGACATGCGTGATCCCCATCTCCAGATCGTCCACCACGTTGACCAAGTGAAAGACTGGACTGCCGTCCTTTCGCCGAATCACCAGATCCGGCTCCATCGTGCGGTCAAAGGTG
>CAIVGD010000036.1 GCA_903905395.1 uncultured Verrucomicrobiota bacterium | reverse complement strand
CCGTCGTACTTGCCGCCGTTCATCCATTTTTGTAATTCCGGCACCGACCAGTAATCGAAAAACGTGGTGCGGCCCTTATCGAGTTCAAAGCCGGCGGCACCGACATCGGCTGGTTCGGCGACTTCCTGGCCGTAGTACACCATGACCGGACCTCGGGAGAGGCCGAAAAGAATGCTACTCACGGGTATGCCCATGCCAGCGCCGTTACCGTTCCAATGTTTCGGCGAGGCCAACCGGACCTCGTCATGGTTCTCGGCGTAGCGGACAGAGTTGTCCCCGACGAAACCGGCTCGGGCCGAACTATCGAGGGTATTGGCGGAGGCTTTGGAGTTGGAGATTTCCATG
Organism: uncultured Verrucomicrobiota bacterium; assembly: GCA_903905395.1. Classification (GTDB taxonomy): domain Bacteria; phylum Verrucomicrobiota; class Verrucomicrobiia; order Methylacidiphilales; family Verrucolacustridaceae; genus Verrucolacustris. The sequence goes on along the minus strand of CAIVGD010000036.1, from coordinate 2,961 downwards.
AGGCGCTTGTAGGCGTCGTGGCCGTAAACGGCGTCAAACCCGGCCTCGAGAAGGCTGATGGGGTTGGAGTGGAATGGAGCGAGATCGGGATTGGCGTCGGGCACTTCGAGGGGGAGGTCGCCTTCGTAACATTCGGCATAGAAGAAGGTCTTTGGATTTCTTTCGCGGGCACGGGCGAGAGCCCAGTGCCAGAACTCGGAGGGGACGATGTGGGAGACATCGCAGCGGAAACCGTCCACTCCCATTTCCTGCCAGTAGGCGAGGATGGCATCCATTTTGTTCCAGAGATCGGGGACGGGCATATCCGGTTGGAGTGCGGTGGGGTGAAGTCGCTTGCCAGAAGCACCGCTGGTGAAGTCGTATCCGTAGTTGAGTTTGCAGGTTTCGTACCAGACATCCCTGTTGGGGCGCCAAGTGTTTTGATTGTTCCCAGTGACGCGGCCGCGTTTCGACTCGGGTTCAAAGAGGCCGTCGATTTTTTCTTTGAGTCCTGGGAAACGGTTGTCTTGATCCTCCCAGATGACGCGGGTGGTGGGCGTGAGGGGCTCTTTTTTCTTGGGATCGAAGGTGGAGAGGTGGAGAGGAGGACCATCGGAGCCGGATTTCAGATAGTAGAAATTATCGCCAGAGAAGAACTGGTCTCCTTTGTCGTTCTTCCCGAAGTCGCGTTCGGGTTTGACGACCGAGGCGTAACTACGGGCGACGTGGTTGGGAACGAAATCGATGAAGATGCGGATTCCGTGTTTTTTGGCGCGAGTGAGGAGCTGTTGGAATTCTTCGAGGCGGTGGGCAGGGTCGATGGCGTAGTCGGGGCATACATCGTAGTAGTCGCGGATGGCGTAGGGGCTTCCTGCGATGCCTTTGAGAAGATCGGGATCGTCTGGGGGCATACCGAGGGAGGAATAGTCGCGGGTGGTGGCTTGGCGGAGAACGCCGGTGACCCAGATGGCATCGAAGCCCATCTCTTTGAGGGAGGTGAGGGCGGGGTCGTTGAGGTCGGCGAATTTGCCGCAACCGTTTTGTTCGAGCGTGCCGTTGGGGATGCGGTTCGTGTTGGTATTACCGAAGAGGCGGGGGAAGAGCTGGTAGATGCGGATTTTGCCGCCGCGGCGGGGGATGAGGGTGGAGGCGGCTGGGGTATCGGAACCGGGTTGGGGCAGGAGGAAGGAGAGGGAGTGGGAGAGGTAGCGGTCGTCCTGGCCGAGGACCAGGTAGGGATCTGTGGAATCTAGGACCGTACCCCAGCCGTGATTGGCGGAGATGTCCTTGAGGGCGGCGACAAGTTGGAGAGAGGAGTTGGTGCCGGCCCAGGAGCGCGGGATTTCCAAGGAGAGGGCACCGGATTTTTCCGTGGTCAGTTTTAGTCCTGGAGGATTTTCCTCTGCCGGCGAGAATCCGAAGCCGTTGAAAGTGCGGAGGGAAGCCTTGGGCTCGCTCCCGGAGGCTCGGATTAGGAGGAGATGGTCAGACTGAAATGGGAGAAAGAGAGTGGAGCCGGTTTTGTTCTGGCCGAAGGAGACAAGGGCGGCTCCGTTGGGACCGGAAGAGGTGGCGAGAATGAGAAGCTTCTGGGGTGAATCCAGTCCGGACTTGGGAAAGGTGAGGATGAGGGAGTCGGGACGGGCACCGGAGTGAAGTTCGACCGGAAGGGTGGCTTGGGTAAAGGGGGAATAGGCGAAGAGAACAACCAAGGTAAAAACAAGGCGGGACAACATGGAGCCATCCTAAAAAAAAGCGGAGGAGCGGGGAAGCCCCAAAAAATGGGATTATCGGAAAGATTTGGATTTTGGGCGGGCGAAACGGGCCTGAAAGGAGATGTGGCGGGTTTCGGGCAGGATGAATTTCTTGAGCTCGAGATCAATCCAGGGAATGGGGAAGTTCTGAAAAGCAGCTTGAGCGAGATCGGCGGCGAGTTTCTCGAGTAGTTTCCTTTCCTTTCCTGCCGCGGTGGTCTGGAGGAGTTTGCTTAAGGCGTGGTAGTCGATGGTGAGGGAGAGGTCGTCGGCAGAGGCGATTTTTTTAAGGTTGGGCACGGGGAAGACGGCGGTGCAGAGAATCTTTTGCGGTCGCGATCTTTCTACGGCGGGAACGCCCATGTGGCAGGAGAGTTCCAGATCGACGAGGGAGAGGGTGGGGGGCATGGGGAGAGTTTAAGTTTAAGTGGAAGTTGAAGAAAGCAAGGAACGGCGGGAGTGGAAGCAGAATTTGACGTGGAAAGCCAAGTGACTACATTGGTCACATGATCATGAACTTGAGGACGTCGAAGGCAAAGCTGAGCATGCTGGTGGAGAGGGCGGCGGCTGGGGAGGAGGTGGTGATCACCGTGCGTGGAAAACCGCGGGCGAAGTTGACGGGGATGGGGCAGATGCCTCATCCAATTCCCGATCGACGCTGGGCGGAGGAATTACGAGTTTTGCAGAAAAAGTACTCCCGATTGCCGCGCAAGGGGAGTCGATCCGTGTTGGATGATCTGCGGGAAGATCGGTTCGAGTGAGCGAATACTGGGATACCTCGTGTGTCCTGAAACTCTACACCACAGAAACGGATTCAGAGAGGGCCCTCGAATTGATGGAGCTGAGTCCGAAGCCCATCATCCTTTCTGCCTTGGTGAGAGCCGAACTTGTTTATGTTTTTCTTCGGAAGGAGGGGGATGGGCAGATTCGGCCGGGAGGAAGTGGGCCTTTGTTGGAACGGTTTGAGGCCGATGAGGCGAGCGGGAAATTCAGATTGGTAGCTTTGGGGAGTGAGGTGCTGAAAAGAGCCGAGCAAGTGGGGAGGACTTGTTTACGAGGGGAGCGGGGAATTTTGCTACGGACTCTGGACGGACTGCATTTGGCGACGGCGGTGCTTTGTGGGTGTAAGACGATCGTGACCACGGATGAACGGATGCGGGCTGGGGCAAAAAAGATTGGGCTGAAAGTGGTGCCTTAAAACGGGTGGCGGGGGAGAATGATTTTGGAT
>CAIVGD010000035.1 GCA_903905395.1 uncultured Verrucomicrobiota bacterium | reverse complement strand
GCCATCCCCGCCAAGGCCACCCCCAGAAACACCACGGCGTCATAACGCGCCGGCAGACCGGAAAAATGGTAAATCTCCGCAGGAAAAAGATCTTGGCCGGTCAAACGACCGATGGCCTGACTCAATGCATTACGATTGGCCAACACCAACCCCGCCCCGATCACCCCGGCGACGGATCCGAGCACTCCCACCACCACGCCGTACATCGTGAAGATCGTGGCGATCTGGCGGGGGGTCGCACCGAGCGCCGCCAAGGTGCCGATCGACTTAGCCCGTTGCACCGTGACGGTAATCAGCGTCCCGCTCAGGCCCAGCGCGGCGACCGCCATGACGAAAAAAAGCAGAAAACTCATGACCCTACGCTCCACCGCCACCGCCGCGAAGAGTCGCTGATTATGATCCATCCAAGTTAGAACACGTATGTCCGGTCCCAACCGAGCTCGCAGATGTTCAGCGATCTTCGCCGCTTGATCCGGATTCTGTAGCTTGATGGCGATCCCATGTACCTCATTGGGCACGGCGTAGAGCTCTTGGGCCGTGAAGAGGTCGGTGATCAGGTATTCGGAATCATAATCGAACATCCCAGTGGTGAAGATTCCCGCCACACGAAAAGCTCTCGGTAGGGGGATTTTTCTGGCTGAATTTCCGGACTGTTTCTTCGATTGGATTACATCCTTGAACTGTTGGGGGGCCAGCAGATTCACCTCGGTGCCTATCTCCACATGATTGGCCCGCGCCCACTCCGATCCCACCACGAGTTGATCGGGCCCGGGCGCCCATGTTCCTCCAACAAGACAATCCTCCAGCGGGAGAACCGATGGTGCGGTTGCCGCATCCCATCCCTTGATTCGCGGGGTGGATATCCGGCTATGCGTTTCCGCCAACACGGGCCCCACGACCGCCGCAGTGGCCCCGACCACTCCAGGTTCCTGCCGAATGAGGTCGATAAGCATCGCCGGATCCCGCAAGGGAACGTTGCCGGTGACCGTAAGATGGGATTGGAAGCCAATCACCTTTCTCGTCAGCTCGTCCTCGAACCCCCGCATGACGGATTGCACGACGATCAGGACCAAGACGCCCGCGACGACCCCCAACCAACTCAGAACCGTGATGATCGAGACAAAGGTCCGCCTGGGTCGGAGAAACCTCAGCGCAAGAAACAACTCGGGCCACCTATGCATCCCACTACCGTGGGCACAAACATAGATCCGCTCAAGCCCTCATGCCGGATTGCGCAGACCCTCGCCTTCCCATACGATATTTGTTCATGGGCAATGATCAGCAGCTTCAGAAAGCGAGACGGGTTATCGACATCGAAATCGCTGCTCTTCGCAGAATCCGTCGCCAACTGGGCCCCTCTTTCTTGCAGGCCATCGCACTCATGCGCAAAAGACTGGAGGCTGGCGGGAAAATCATCGTCACCGGAATCGGCAAGTCCGGCCATATCGGCCACAAGATCTCCTCCACCCTTGCGAGTACGGGCACCACCTCCGTCACCCTGGACCCAGTGGATGCCGCGCATGGGGATCTCGGCGTAGTCTCGAAAAAAGATTTGGTACTCATTCTCAGCTATAGCGGCAGTACGAACGAACTATTGCGGGTGGTTCCCCTCCTCAAACGGTTGGGCACGCCGATAATCGTGATGACGGGCAATCTCCGCTCGCACATCGCCCGGCAATCGAACGTCGTCCTCGATGTCTCCGTTGAGCAGGAGGCTTGCCCCCTCAACCTCGCCCCCACCTCCAGCACCACCGCCATGCTCGCGATGGGCGATGCTTTGGCCATGGTCCTGCTCGAGAGTCGCGGATTCCGCCGCGAAGATTTCGCCCGCCTGCATCCTGCAGGGCCAATCGGCCGGCAACTTCTCCTACCCGTCAGCGAAATCATGCGTCCGCGCGCTTCCGTGGCTGTTTGCACCACCAATACCACCGTGGGCAAGGCTCTCACAGAAATCAGCGCGAAACGTTGCGGCGCCGCCATCGTTCTGGACAAGCGTGGCAAGGTCGCCGGCATCTACACTCACGGGGATTTCGCCCGCGGATTCCAAAAGGATCCCCATATCGGTCAGCGCCCCCTGAAAGCTGTGATGACTAAAAATCCGGTGACTATCAAGGTGCAAAGTTTAGCTGTCAAAGCATTGCGTATCTTCGAGACTCATCGGATCGAGGACTTGGTGGTGGTGGATACGGCTCGCCGCCCGGTCGGGTTGGTGGACGCCCAGGATCTGACACGTTTCAGATTGCTTTAAGCAGAAAACAAAAAAGGAGATTGGAAATATGGCTGTTATTGCAAACGATCTACGAAAAGGCATGGCCGTGCGGAAAGATGGGGATATTTTCATCGTTTTGGGCACCGTCCACCGCACTCCTGGAAACAAACGCGCCTTTGTCCAAGCCACCTTTCGTTCCCTCCGCTCCGGCCTTTCTTCGGATCACCGACTGGCCTCGGACGATCGACTCGAGTCGGTCAGCGTCTCCAGGGATAAGTGGGAATTCAGCTACCACGACAACACCGGTTATACCTTCATCAACCCCGAGAATTACGAAAATCTCACCTTGGCTCCCGAGCT
>CAIVGD010000034.1 GCA_903905395.1 uncultured Verrucomicrobiota bacterium | reverse complement strand
GACTTTGTTGCCGTCGGGGGAGAATTTCGGGCCGTAGCCGAGGGCGCCGTCTTGAGTGAGTTGGCGGACGTTGGCGCCGTCGATGTCGGAGATGTAGATTTCTTTCTTGGAATTCTTTTTCGTGCCTGAGGCGGATGCGAAGGTGATCCGACTGGAGGCGAAGCCGGGTGTGCCGGTGAGGGCTTCGATAAAGGCATCTGCAAATTGGTGGGCGGAGCGGCGGGCATCTCCGTTGAAGGAGGATTCGACGAGGGGTGCTGCCCCGGTCTTGGGGGCGGCCCGACCTACGAGACCGGAGGGAGTGAGAGATCCGGACAGGGTGAAGGAGGCGGAGGCGGGATCCACAATGCGGCAGGCGCCGGAGCGTTTAAGATCTTCTTCCAGGACGCGAGTGGCGAGAGGGCCTTCCGTGCCGGCGATGGGCGAGACGGTGACGTCCACCTTGCGGGTTTGTTCGATGACGATAACTGGGGCGGCGGTCTGAGCGGAGAGGAGGAGTGGGAAGAGGAGGGCAACAAGAGCGAATATAAATCTCATCGCGAGAGACAAGAGCATGGGAGCCAAAGTGCGAGCGGAATTTTTAATGAGGGCGTATTAGGTTTGAGCGGTTATTCGAAATCATTCCAATTTGAACTGGATGATGACGATGTAATCGGGGGAGCCGAGGCCGGCGGGGAGGGGTTTGGGCAGGCGACCGATGGAGCGGACGGCCTGTTCGACGGAGGTGTCCATGGCCGGATTGCCGGAAGGATGGGTGATTGTGAGGAAAGTCATGGTGCCGTCGAAAGAGATTTTGATTTCCACTTCCGTGTAGATTGTTTCGCCGCCGGGGATTGGCGGTTTTTTCCAGGAGGACTCGATGGACTGTTTGATGAGGGCGCGGTACCAGGAAAAATCATTGGCGACGCCATCGGGGCGTCCGGCCATGCCGGATCCATCGCCACCACCGCCTCCCGCTTCGCCCGTGATCTTGGAGTTAAGGCGGTTTTTAATGTCGGAGGAGCTTGGGCCGGTGAGAGCGGTGGACTTGGATGCGGAAGTTTTGGTTTCGGAGGAAGAGGCGGAGGTGGCCTTCGTTTTTGTCGTGCTTACTTTGACCTGATGCTTTGGTGGTATTGCGGGCTGGGGATTGGGGATCGGGGGAGTTTTGATTTTGGATTCCTGATTTTTGATAATCTCCGGCTTTGGTTCGGGTTTTATATCGGGAGTGGGGGTGGGTTCTTCTTTTGGCTGATTTTGGATCGGTTCAGGCTTGGGGGGCGGTTGATTTTGGATTTTGGGTTCTTGATTTTGCGTTGGTGCGGGGGAGGTGGAGACGATGGGAGAGGGGAGGCCGGGGCCGGGGCGGAGAGAACCGAGGTCGATGATTTCGACCGGTCGGATGAGAGCGGGTTTACTGCATCTGGCGATGGGGAATCCGACTAGAAAGATGACGAAGATGTGCAGACCGATGACGATGATGACGGTGCGCCGGAAAAGGCGCCCGTTGCGGTTCACTTGCGGGTGTCCGGGAAATTGGCGAGGTCGAGGCGGGCGCCGGCGGAGCGGACAGCTTCCAACGCGCGGAAGATGGTCTCGTAGGGGAGGGTGGAGTCGGCCCGGAGGGAGACGACGAGTTCAGGGTCGCGGGCCCTGCGCCGAGTGAGAAGCTCGGAGAGTTGTTCCATGCGGATTTTTTCAGGTCCGAGAAGGGTGGAGCCATCTTTGGAGAGGGTGAGGGTGAGGATCGATTTGGGATCGGGCAGGGAGGTGGCGATTGCGGTGGAAGATTTGGGCAGATCAACGGAAAGTTGCTGTTCCATTAAAGGAGTGGTGATCATAAAAATAATGAGAAGGACGAAGACGAGATCGAGCAGGGGGGTGATGTTGAGTTCGGCGAGGCCGAGGCTGTGACTGTGGGAGCGGGAGGCGCGTCTCATGAGCGAGCGGTAAAGCGGTGTTCGAAGACGGCGGCGCATTCGGCGGAGAAGTTTTCCAGCTGGACGTTGAGGCTGCGGATCGAGGTGGTGAGGTAGTTGTAACCGAACATGGCGGGGATGGCCACGAGGAGGCCGGTGACGGTGGTGATGAGGGCGCCGGAGACGCCGGGAGCCATGGCGGCGAGGCTGGCTTGGCCGGCGAGGGCGATGTCACTGAAGGCGTCCATCACGCCCCAGACCGTGCCGAGAAGACCGAGGAAGGGAGCTCCACTGACGGCGGTGGCTAGGAGTATGAGTTGGGATTCGAGTCGGAGAGATTCCTCTCCGACGACGCGTTCCATGGCGGTGCGGACCGAGTTCATGCCGGTTTCGCTGATGGGCCGGGCTGAGGTGAGGCGGGTTGCGAGGGTGGAATCGATGGTGGATGAACCGGTGAGGTGGAAGCAGAGTTCCTTGGCGCCGGCGTGGTAGATGGCGGCTTGTGGGGATTCGCCTGGGGGGCGACCGGAGAGGTAGGGATCGAGGGGTTCGAGGGATGAGCGAAAGGCTTTAAGGAAGGGGAGGGTGGCTAGCCGGGCGGCGCGGAGCTGGGTGAATTTGGACCACATAACCGACCAGCTAAAGATGGAGCCAACTAGGAGGATAAAGATGACGGCCTTGCCGGCGGTGTTGGAGTGTTCGAAGGCGAAGAGGAGTCCGGATGTCGCAAACATGATATGGCTATAACGGATGGGAGGATGGAGACAAGAGCGGAAGGTGGCGGGGGATTTTGGAATTCGGATTGCGGATTCGAGTGGGGTGTTTTGATCCACCGCCCTTTCAGGGCGGGGTGATGAGACAAAAATCGTTGCGGGGGCAGGATTTGAACCTGCGGTCCCGCGCATGCGGGATTATGAGCCGTAGGATTTCATTAAGAACTGCAACCCTGATCCACCTTTTTGGCGTTTGAGTTTGTTCTCAAAAATTCGGGCATCAGAAAG
>CAIVGD010000033.1 GCA_903905395.1 uncultured Verrucomicrobiota bacterium | reverse complement strand
TTCGCCGCCAAGGAAGCCGCCTCCAAAGCCTTCGGCACCGGCATAGGCCAATCCCTGCCTTGGCTTGGCTTGGAAATCGCACGTCACTCCTCCGGCGAACCCTTCCTTCGCTTTCACCTCACTGGAGCCGAACTCGCCCGCAATCGTGGCGTCACCCGCGCTCTCGTCACGCTCACCCACACCCGTACCCACTCGGCGGCCACCGTCGCCCTACTCGGCCCATGATCGTTCTCCTCCCCGCCCAAGCCCGTACCTGGGAAGAAAAGAGCCTCCAAACCGGAGCCCGCATGAAGGATCTCATGCGCCAAGCGGTCGAGGGTGCCCTCGCCGAGTTGCAACCTTTTCTTCCCGCACCGGGAACCGCACTCATCCTCATCGGCCCCGGCCACAACGGAGACGATGCCGTTCTCATCGGACTCGAGCTCAAGGATCTTGGTTGGCAGGTGGATTTTCTTCTTTCCCGTCCCGTAGGTCGGCGCCTCCATCCCGATTCCCGAGTCAAACCCAAGCTCTGGAAAAAGGCCGCCGTCTGGCCTGCCAAACCCGCCCGCTTTTTGCAATCGCCCGGTCCCCGCCTCGTCATCGACGGCCTTCTCGGGCTTGGATCCATCCCCCCACCACGTCCCGCGGAAGGCGGAATCATTTCCTGGGTCGCCCAAGCAAAACGCGCCGCCGATCTTTATGTGGCTCTCGATCTGCCCTCCGGCCTGCACCCCATCACCGGCGCCACTCCCGGTCCGGTCTTTCCTGCCGACCTCACCCTCGCTCTCGGCTCCGTCAAATCCGGCTGTCTTCGTGATTCTTCTCTTCCTTTCGTAGGCCAACTCCGCGGTGTGCCGATCGATTTCGGCACTCCCCCACCCAAATCCTCTGCCGATCTTTTCCGTCCGCAAGATGCGTGGCAGATTCTGCGCTCCCGCTCCGCCACCCTCCACAAACACTCAGCTGGCATAGTCCACCTTTGGGCCGGTTCCACGGAATATCCTGGCGCCGCCTCCCTCACTTCCTCAGGTGCCCTTCGTTCCGGAGCCGGCTATGTCCGCCTCTTCACCGACCGCGCCGTGACCGTTCCGCTTTCCCCCATCCTCCCCGAACTCCTTCTCCATGCCCTCGAACCCAGCACATCCCCCGATCCCACAATGTTTCTGCAAAACGCCACCGCCCTGGTGGTCGGATCCGGACTCCCTCCATCGGCTTCCTTGGAAAACTTCCTATCTCAACTTCTGCCCATGGCCAAAGTTCCCATCGTGCTCGATGCCGGTGCCATCGAAGTCATCGCCGCCCATCCGGATATTCTCTCCACCGCCGCAAGTCCTGTTCTCCTCACTCCCCACGCAGGTGAACTCGCCCGCCTCCTCGGCCAACCCATCGCGGATCGCGCCGATGCCGCCAAGGAGTGGCTCGGAAAGTTTCCCTCCACCCTTCTCATCGCCAAGGGATCTCACACTCTCGTCGCCGATTCTGTTCACCCATTCAGCTTCAACGGTTCCGGCGGGCCGGCCCAGGCCACGGCTGGGATGGGCGACCTTCTGGCCGGACTTCTCGGAGGATTACTGGCCTCCGGTTATCCTCCATTCGACGCCGCAAGGTTGGCGGTCTCCTGGCACGGTTTCGCTTCCGATCTGGCGGAACGCTCCGGCGGTCCGGCCGTCCTCGCCACCGCAGTGGGCGCGACTCTTCCCGCCTCTTGGCGAATTCTCACCGGCCGTGCAACATGGGGCACCTCATGATTTTTAGTGACCTACGTCTTACCCGCCTCTGGCTTCAGCTTACCGACGGCATCCTGGCCTTCGGATCGATGCTCCTCGCGTTCTGGGTCCGCGTTTATGTACTCCCCAAAATAATCCCTTTGGACTCCCGAGAAATCGGACAATTCTCCGGCTATCTGCCCTACGCCATCATGATGGGCCTGCTCGCGCCTCTGGTGCTGGAGCGGCGCGGCCTCTACCGGCATTTCGCCATCCACAAACGTGCCGGAGTTTTCGCATTCATGGT
>CAIVGD010000032.1 GCA_903905395.1 uncultured Verrucomicrobiota bacterium | reverse complement strand
CCGGCTAATCTCTTTCACCCCTCCGGGGTTGGTGAGCAGGCCCGGAGGTTGAGGGAGATTAGTCCCGCGACCGCGGGACCCGCCCCACAATTGTTTTCAGTTTTAAAGTTCAAAGTTTAAAGTTTAGGTAGGGCGGTCTCTCCGAGAACGCCTGCGTTGAATTTCCAAATTTGTTCGTCCAGCTAGGCGACCTCGGAGATGTCGCCGCTACCTAAGCGCGCAAACTTCAAGATTCTATTTTCCCAATCCAAAATTCAAAATCCTTTAAGCTTCCCCCTCTGACTTAAACTTAAACTAACAGCATCTACCATCTCCGATTTCCCACCTACGCGAAATCGCGTTCTCGGCGCTTCCAGGCTTCGACGATTTCGGAAAAGATATCGTCGAGCGATTTCGTCACATCCCAAGAGGGATAATCGGCGCGCATTTTCGCGAGATTGGAAATGTAGCAGATATGGTCCCCTTCCCTATTCTGGTCCACATACTCGGACTTTATTTTTTTTCCTGTGAGGACTTCCGTGCGGGTGAATGCCTCGAGGATGGAACAGCTGTTGGCGCGACCTCCGCCAAGATTATAGATCGCGCCAGAGCGGGGTTTTTCCAAAAAGGCGGCGATGAAGCGGGCGACGTCGAGGGAGTGGATATTGTCGCGGACCTGTTTTCCCTTGTACCCGTACACTTTGTAGGTTTTGCCCTCGAGGTTGCACTTCACCAGATAGGAGAGGAATCCGTGGAGTTCGACTCCGCTGTGGTTGGGTCCGGTGAGGCAACCGCCGCGGAGGCAGCAGGTTTTCATGCCGAAGTAGCGGCCGTATTCCTGGACCATGACATCGGCGGCGACTTTGGATGCACCAAAGAGGGAGTGTTTGCTGGCGTCGATGGAGAAGGTCTCGGGGATGCCGTGGAGGTAGGCGGGGTCGTCGTAATCCCAGCGAGTGGGCAGTTCCTTGAGCCGGATGGTATTGGGCAGGTCGCCGTAAACTTTGTTGGTGGACATGTGGGCGAATGGGCTTTCTGGGCAGAAGCGGCGGGCGGATTCGAGGAGGTTGAGTGTGCCGACGGCGTTGACGTCAAAATCGTCGAAGGGGCGGGAGGCGGCGAGGTCGTGACTGGGCTGAGCGGCGGTGTGGACGATGGCGGTGGGCTGGAGGGTCTCGATGAAGGAGAGGACGGAGGGGCGGTTGCGGATATCGAGTTCGTGGTGGCGGAAGGAGGGGAAAGCTTTTTCGAGGCGGTGCTGGTTCCAGCGGGTATCGCCGCCGGGTCCGAAGAAATCGGCCCGCTGGTTATTATCGACGCCGTGGACTTCGTGTCCGCGGGAGGTAAAGTAGGTGACGACCTCGGAGCCAATGAGGCCTGAGGAGCCGGTGACGAGGAGTTTCAAAGGAATAAAATTCAGCGGGAATCGGAAGCGATCTGACGGAGGGCTTGGGCGTAGCTGTTTTGGCCGATGGCATCAGCGAGGGCGAGGAGTTGCCTGGCATCGATCCAGCCATGGCGGAACGCGACCTCTTCCGGTGAGCCGATGAGCAGGCCGGTGCGGGTTTGGAGGGTTTGGACAAACTGGGCGGCTTGGAGGAGTCCCTCGGCAGTGCCGGTATCGAGCCAAGCGGAGCCGCGGCCGAATTTCTCCCCGTGGAGAGAGTTATCCTGCAAGTAACAGCGGCTGAGGTCGGTGATTTCGAGTTCACCGCGGGCGGAGGGTTTCAAGGTGCGGGCGAACTGGACGGCGCGGCCGTCGTAGAAGTAGAGGCCGCAATTGGCCCAGTGGGATTTGGGTTGCGCGGGTTTTTCCTCGATCGATGTGATGCGGTTCTGGGAGTCGAAAGTGAGGACGCCGTAGGAGGAGGGATCGGCGACCTGGTAGGCGAAGATGGTGGCGCCTTTTTCGCGGGAGTTGGCGGAGGTGAGGAGTTTTCCCAGTTCGGCTCCGTAGAAGAAGTTATCGCCGAGGATGAGGCAGGAAGGGGCGGTGCCGATGAAGGGAGCGCCGATCTGGTAGGCTTGGGCGAGGCCTTCCGGTTTGGGTTGTTCCGCGTAGGAGAGGGAGATGCCGAAGGATTGCCCGTCGCCCAGAAGGTTGCGAAAGATCGGCAGATCCTGTGGGGTGGAGATGAGGAGGATCTCGCGGATTCCGGACAGCATGAGGACGGAGAGCGGGTAGTACACCATCGGTTTGTCGTAGAGCGGAAGGAGCTGTTTGGAGACGGCCCGGGTGAGCGGCCAGAGGCGGGTGCCGGTCCCGCCGGCGAGGAGAATGCCTTTTCGTTTCATGCGTTGGATCTGTTTAAGGGGAGAAGGATTTTGGATGTTTAATTTTTGATTTTTGATTATTTGCGCCGTTGGCGCTTATTAACCGTGAACGATTGTAGGGCGTCCATTCGTGGACGCCATCCGAATTGAATCCGGACGGCGGGCAGGATGCCCGCCCCACAATTGTTTTCAGTTTTAAAGTTCAAAGTTTAGGTAGAGGCGACATCTCCGAGGTCGCCTAGCTGGACGAACAAATTCGAATGCCCACCGCAGGCGTTCTCGGAGAGACCGCCCTACCAATCAAAAATTAAAAATCCAAAATCAAGAATCATCTAGCGGTCTTCCGCGGAGCCCATGCTGCCGCCCTTGGCCGTCCGGGACCGCCGAAGCGATCCCGGGACCTTTCATCCAAACCGATTCTTTTCTTTCCGTTTCGTGAGACGAAGCTGTGACCCGTCCTCAGCCCTTGGGATGGGCTTGGCGGGCTTGGTGCGGCACCCCTTCCAGCGGATGCCGAGTGGCGGGCAGGAGATTCCCTATTGGAATTTCCGTTTCCGACATTCTTCCCAAAAACTCCAAAAGTACGGCGACTCGTTGGCGCGCAGGCATGATCCGGGTCACCACGGCTCGCAATCCCGCAAATGCCCCCTCGACCACCTGCACCTCCTGCCCGGTCCTGACTTCCGGCTGGATGGTGATCGTCTCTCCCGATCCCTCGGGCACGGCGGCCTGCAACTCCCCGATGGCCAGATCCGGCACGGGGATGATCTTGCTCCCGAAGTGCACGATCGTGCTCACCCCCGGGCAGTACTGCACGGCCCGGTGCTGGGTGAGGTAATCGAACCTCCCGAAAAGATAAGACGGGAAGAGCGCCTCCACGTACCAGCGTCGGCCCGTCCGCGTCGCCTTTTGAAAACGCAGGCGCGGACAGAAAACCGCCACGTGATACACCTTGCGAAGATGGGCGACGGCGATGTGCTCCTGCTTCGGCGCGACGCGCAGGCAGAACCAACGCATATCCGGTGGAGACGATTCCAACAGCATGGCGGGCTCGAAGTGCAGGACCTGCTCGGGCAACCCGCCCGGACCCGCCATTAGCTCGATGACCGGATTCATCCTTTGAGTAATCCCAGGGCAAAGGGAATGATCCGTTGCCCGGCTTTTTGCCAACTGCGCAGTCGCCCGATCCGGTGCTGATGCATACGGCGGAGACCCGGGCTCTCTTTGCGGATGAGCGCCTCCAGTTGGCCGAGTTTGCGCTCCCCTTCCGCGAGGCGTGGCCCGATCTTTTCCTTGAGCCATCCCGCTGCGAGTCGCCGCAGAGCCAGTTCCGGTTCGTAAAAATCCCGCCGATCTCCCGGCTGGCAGACGGTCCGCACCGCTTGGGAGGAGCGCAGAAAGCGCAGACCCTGGCTGGCCGATCCCTTGCTCAGATGGAGTTGGGCGATGATCTCATCCATCGCCAACGGTTTTTCCGAGAAGAAAAGAAGCCCGTAAATCTCCCCCACCGATTTGGGCAGGCCGGCGAGATCGGCCAGAGAGACAAAAAATTCCACCATAGCCACCCTCATGGGGGCCGATGGGACGTGGGCAACAGAGCCCCGACCCCGCTTCCCATTCCGAGAGACCAGTTGGGCCATCCTGCAAGGGTGCTCGCCGCTCCTACTTTGTTCAATACATAATGAACCTTTCCGCCGAGGCCTAAAACTCGACACGCCCGCACGGGGAGCTAGGAAAGGAGATATGGCTCTGACCCTCTCCTCTCGCCGGATGATCGGGGGCGTTTGCGGCGGCCTGGCGGAGTGGCTGGGCTGGGATATCACCCTCGTCCGCTTCCTCTACGCTATCCTGACCGTCTTCACCGCCTTCGCCGGCGTCATCGTCTATCTGATTCTTTGGATCATTATGCCCCGAAAATCCTAAAAGGATTTCCGCAGATGGTAGT
>CAIVGD010000031.1 GCA_903905395.1 uncultured Verrucomicrobiota bacterium | reverse complement strand
TGGCAAGGGATAAAAGCAAAGTGACCAGAGTGACTGATTTCTTTGTCTGTATTCAGTTGAAGAAGGTGTCACGGGGCGGGTGAAAACCAGCCAGTCAGGGGCGGGTCAAAACCGGCCAGGGTTAATGTGATTGCTGATTATCATTATCTTTTTGCTTCCCGCAAGTTTTATCTCTGAGCCGGTAGCTTCTTCCTGGTATTTCGATCACGTGCGCGCGACTCAGGAGTCGGTCGAGAATAGCCCCTGCCGTGGGCACATCCCCGATAAGCTTCCCCCAATCCGAGAGCGGCCGGTTCGAGGTAAGGATCGTCGAGTGATGTTCGGAGCGGCGCAAAATGATCTCAAAAAGATGTTCCCCGGCGTTCTTGGGCAATTGCTTGAGCCCCATGTCATCGATGATCAAAACCTCCGGGGCGAGAT
The DNA here is from genome assembly GCA_903905395.1 of uncultured Verrucomicrobiota bacterium. Classification (GTDB taxonomy): domain Bacteria; phylum Verrucomicrobiota; class Verrucomicrobiia; order Methylacidiphilales; family Verrucolacustridaceae; genus Verrucolacustris. Next base: position 1,678 of record CAIVGD010000031.1, on the reverse strand, counting down.
ACCGTTTCAACCGGGCCGCGGTTTCGTTCAGCACTTCGGCCTGCATGAGCTCGGAGACCGCCGTGAAGATCGAGCGGTAAAAGACCGTGAAGCCCATTTTAGCGGCCTGATAACCGAGCGCTTGCGCGAGATGGGATTTGCCGACCCCCGGCGGACCAATGAACAGGACATCCTGATGCTGGCGGATGAAGTGACCGGCCGCAAGGTCCAGGATCTGCTTGCGTTTGACGGACGGATTGAAAGTGAAATCAAAATCCTCGATTGTTTTAAGATCGCGGAACTGCGCAGCCTTGATCCGTTTCCCAAAAGCTCGGTCACTTCGCATCGTGATCTCGTCCTGGAGTACGAGCTCCAAAAACTCCAGAGGGCTGAGCTGGTTGCCGACTGCCTCCTGAAGCCGGATCTCGAGAGTGTTCAGGATCCCGGAAAGACGTAGTTGCTTGAGCGTATCAATAAGTTGCGGGCGCATCAAAAATCTCCTTTTGGGTTTCGGGTTGTGTCTTGAATGAAACGTGGATCAGGTTCTGGTATTCCGAAAGCGGCCGGATAAGAGAATCCTCCTGTTTGAATCCGACGGTTATGGGTTGCTTGGCAAAACGCAGGCAGAGCTCCCGCAGAGACCGGAGCCGGAAACATCCGAAATTCAGGGCGTACTCCGTGGCGCGCTCCAGCACCGCGACGGGCTGGTTGACTGCGATGTTCAAGAGCCCCTGGATGACGCGGATGCCTTCAACGCCGCGGGCATCCAGCATGGCCTTGGCCCAACGACCCACGGAAGGGCCGATCCGAAACGCCTTGACCAGCAGGAACTCCGCGCCTCGCTCCACGGCCGAGATCTTTTTGTCGTCCAGATGCTCGCGCAGGGTGTGGAACCTTCCCGGAAGCACGCGGCAATGGACCGCTACTTGATTGAGCTCTGTGTCGTAAATTCGTACCATCCGCAAATCCCAGCGAGCCCAAAGCTTGTGACCGAGATATTCCGGAGGAACGGAGTAATAGGCCTTGGCCACTTCGACGTGACCGTCCCGATGAACGCTGCGCCGACCCTCATCGAAAATCGGAAAAGGCTCCTGAGACAACTTCTGTAACGAAGTCCTCTCGATCTCAAAGAGTTTCCGGACTTGCTGGCGCGTGGTGCCGTGGATGCGGGTGTCTGCGATCTGGGATTCCCAATGAGAGAGGAAAGCGTTTTGTTCGACAAGGCTTTCAAAGGTCCGACCTTTGATCGCGTTGTTCTGAACATATTTGACGCCGTTCTCGACTTTGCCTTTGTGTCGCGGGGTATAGGGCTTGGTGGGAAGGATCACGATGCCGTAGTGTCTCGCAAAATCCGCGATCTTTGGATTCAGCTCAGGGTCGAACCAATCCGCGCGACTGACCGCGGCCCGAAGATTATCGATCACCAGGGTTTTTGGAACGCCCCCGAACGATCTGAAGGCGTTTTCAAGACACCGGATGAAATTTTCGGTCGTCTGCCGCCAAACAGATTCACTGTAGGCCTTCCTGGAATAGCTGAGGACGATCCTGAAGACATAGGGTCGGCGTTTCTTGCCATCCACGAGAGTCCAGGCCCCGGTTCCGAAATCACCCTGAGCGTCCTCTCCGGGAGGACATTCCATTCTGCGGAACGGAAGCCCTTGCGCCGGGCACAAGCGACGCAGAAACCGTTTGACCGAGG
>CAIVGD010000030.1 GCA_903905395.1 uncultured Verrucomicrobiota bacterium | reverse complement strand
TGGTGGATGGAAGTGACACCTAAAAACCTTATTTTCTTAATCCCTAGATCCCTTCCGCAAAAGCAGAGCGAGGTCGGGAAGTTTGAGCCACCGGGCGGTCAGGAAGTATGTGGCGATGCCCAATGTGACGAGGGCCAAGGTGCCGGCGATCCGGACAAGGAGCGGACCGCTGAGCGGATGGATGAAGACCATGCCCAACAGCAGAACTCCCGCGAGTATGAGACAGCTCAGGAGAATCTTGCCTAACGCCCGGAGAAACTCCGGCTCTCGGAAACTTCCGACATAGCGGTGCGAGGCCCAGGCTAACTGAATAATGTTCAGCGTGGCCACGGAAGCGGTGGTGAGGGTGAGGCCCAAAATCCCAAGGTTGTACACGCGGATGAGGAGATAATTTAAAGTTAAGTTGAGAAAAATACCCAGCAGGCTTACGCGTAAAGGAATGCCCGGTCGGTCGATGGCGGAAAAAGCGGGAGCGACGACTTTCATGCAGGCATAGGAGACAAGGCCGAGGGAGTAGCCGCGTAAGGCGAGGGCGGTGAGGGCGGTGCTGCCAGAGGTGAAGCGGCCGTACTGGTAGATCGAGGCGATGATGGGTTCCGCCAAGAGAAAGAGTCCGATGGCGGCTGGCAGGGTGAGAAAAATAGTCTGACGCAGGCCGACGAGGAGGCGGTCGCGCAGGGCGATCGTATCATTGAGGGCGGCGTGACGGGCGAGATGGGGCAGGGTGACAGTGGCCACAGCCACTCCGAAAAGACCGATGGGGAGCTGGATCAAACGGAAGGCGTTGTTCAGGCAGGTGACCGAACCATTCTCGAGGTAGGAGGCGAAGAAACCGTTGATCATGACGTTGACCTGCACGGCGGCGGCCCCGACCGAGGCGGGACCGAGAAGGCGCAGGACCTGTTTGAGCCCGGGATCGTTCCACACGATGAGCCAGCGTGGGCGATAGCCGAGGGAGATGGCGCGTGGAATCATGACCAGCCATTGGGCCAAGCCCCCGACGAGGACGCCGATGGCGAAGCCGTACACGGAGCGTTGACCGAAGGTGGGATCGAGGAGCCAAGCGAGAAGGACACCGACTCCGATGGAAACGAAGTTAAAGACTGCGGAGGCTGCGGCGGGCAGGCCGAAGTGATGCAGGCTGTTGAGGAGTCCCATATAGACGGCCGCGGATGAGAGAAAGAGGATGAATGGGAAAAGGATGCGGGTGAGTTCGATGGTGAGCTCGATTTTGCCGGGGACGACGGCGAAGCCGGGATTGAGGAGTCGGACGAGCGGATCGGCGAATATTATTCCAGCAGCGACGATGAGGAACAGGACGACAAAGAGGAGCGTGTTGACGTTGCTGGCGAGGCGGAAGGCGGACTCTTTGCCCTCCTTGGCCAATTTTTGGGAGAAGGTGGTGACAAAGGCGGTGGAGAGGGCGCCCTCGGCAAAGAGATCGCGGAGAAGGTTGGGGATACGAAAGGCGGCGATGAGGGCGTCGAGTTCGCGGCCGGCTCCGAGGAAAGTGTTGAGGAGTATCTCGCGGACGAGGCCTAGGATGCGGGAGGCTCCGATGGCAACCATGACTCGAGAAGTGCCGTGGGTGCTCATGAGGAGGTCGTTTTAGGGAAAAAATAATTATGTAACACGTGATACATGTTAAGTGTTGGGGGTTTCATGTGGTGGCGAGGCGGAGGTTGCAGGCGGTGAGGACTTCCTCGGGGGTGAGGCGGATGAGGCAACGGCGGTCGATGGGGCATTTTTTTAGAAAGCAGGGACTGCAGGAAACTTTGTGGCGGACGACGGTGACGGAGGAACCGAGGGGATGGGTCCAGGCGGGTTCGGTGGAACCGAAGATGGCGACGGCCGGTTTACCGAGAAACGCAGCGAGGTGCATGGGACCGCTATCGTGACAGAGGATGAGGCGGGCGTGAGCGAGCCAGTGGGCGAGATCGAGAGTGGTGGTTGTGCCGGAAAGATCGGTGATGGGAGATCCGAGTGCCTCGGAAACGGCGCGACAATCGTTGACATCGCCGGGGCCGCCGAGAAGGACGGGTGTTAAGGAGTGGGATTTTTGCAAATCTCGGATGACGCTGGCGAATGATGAAGGATCCCATCGTTTTGCTGGCCCGTAGGCAGCACCGGGGAGGATGGCGAGGTAGGGTTGGGCGGGTGCGTCTTTGGGTTTGGGCAGGGTGGAAGGTGAAGAAGGAAGGACGGCTTTGGCTTTGGGTAGGCCGAGATCTTCGAGCAAACCGAGGTACTGGTCGGCGACGTGGACGTAGCCGAAGGGAGAGGTACGCCGCGGGGGATGGTCGGTGAGAAGAGGGTTGCGCAGTTTTTCATAGAAACCGGCACGATAGGGAACGGAGAAAGTTTCGAGGGCGGTGCGAATCGAGTTGGGAAAAAGGACGGCCGATGCGACCTGGCGTTTTCTTAACGTGGCTGAGATGGCGAAGGGGCAAATCCGAGTGGGTAGGTATTCGAGATCGGGGAGGAGAAGGGGGGCAAGCGGGGCGAGGGAGTGGGGACCGACGAGGAGGAGGGGAGCGCGACCGTTGAGCCAGCGTTGGTAGAGGTGGACAGCGGGCAGGGCGAGGATGAGATCGCCAAGCCAGTTGGGCAGGCGGAGCAGGTGAGGCTTTTCGGTTGAGGTGGGTGCAGGAATCACAAGGTGACTTCCGGCGGTGGATCAGCCGGAGGCCTACCCCTTGTTAGCGAAGAATGCCGGGGGAAGCTCGCCGATTTTGCGTGTGTGCGGATTCGGTCTCGCCTTCGGCCGCGGGGCGATCTTCACCATAACCGATGGTGCTGATGTTGGCTCCGCTGGCGCCGAGTCCGATGAGGTACTGACGGACGGCGTTGGCACGTTTTTCGCTGAGGGCGAGATTGTATTGGGGCGTGCCGCGGGCGTCGGTGTGGCCAGCGATGACGATTTTGGTATTGGCGTTATTGCTGAGGTAGTTTGCCAATTTGTCGAGCTTGGGACGTTCCTTGGCTTCGATGGTGAAGCTGTCGTAAGCGAAGTAAACCGTCTCGCTCTTCAGCGTGTCGTAGTCGGCTTTGTCGGGATTGCCGGAGCGTTCGGGGAGGGCTTGGTCGTAAATGTTATCGGTGCTGTCCCCAAAAGCTGCGCCATCGCCCTTTTTGGCGTCGTTGGAACAGCCGGTTAATATGGCCAGAAGGGTCAAAATTGAGAGATATGTGTATTTCATAGTTTTCAGCGGGTGGTATTGGGTTCTGTGTTCGTACTCAAGTTATTGGGTACTTTGATAGCTTCCCCTGTAAGTGAGTCAAGCAAAACAAGCGTCCCATTTTGGGAGCAGACGAGGTGGCGGGAGTTTCTTGTCCAAGAGGGGCTCTCCAAGCCGGAGCCTGAGCTGACGATGCGGGCTTTTTTGGATTCGAGGTCGTAGACGCCGATTTGGCCACCGCCGGAGGATATGCTGTAGGCGATTTTTTTTCCGTCGGGGGACCAGTCGGGCTCGGTGGTGTAGGAGGATTCGGTGTTGATGCGTTCCGGTTCACCGCCGGTGGCTGGGATGATGTAGATGCTGGGACTGCCGCGCTCGTCGGAAACGTAAGCGATCCGGTTGCCGTCGGGCGACCAGGTGGGGGAGCAGTCGGTGCCACGGGCATTGGTCAAGCGGGTGGGGGTGCCACCGGCGGCGGGAAGGGTGTAGATCTCGGGGTTGCCATCTTTGGATAAGCTGAGGGCGAGGGTGGAACCGTTGGGGGAGAAGGCGGCACCGGTATTCTGGCCGGGGAATTGGGCGACGATGGAGCGTTTTTTGGAAGAGAGATCGATGACGTAGGTGTCGCGGTAACCGCTTTTGTCGGAGCTATAGGCGACTTTGTTGCCGTCG
>CAIVGD010000029.1 GCA_903905395.1 uncultured Verrucomicrobiota bacterium | reverse complement strand
GCGAGGGAGGTGCCGACGGCGACATGGTAGGGGACTCCGCACAGCAGGGTGAGGGCGGGGACGATGATGGCGCCCCCGCCGATGCCGAAGCAGCCCGAGGCTAGGCCGGCGAGCAGGCCGATCATGGCATAGAGGGCGGGGCCGGGAGGCATGAGAAGGACGATTCACGCGGACGGGCGGATTGGCAAGCGGGAACAAAAGGATTTTAGCAGGCTTGCCAAAAAGGCGAATTTCCCCTTACCTAACCAGTTCTATGAAAAAACATTTGTCGCTTTATCTAACCCTCGCCTTGGCGGTGTTTGTCGCAGGTTGCGCAGTCAAGGATCCTCAGAATCCCCGATTTGTCGTGGCTGAGGGCAAGGGAATCAAAATCACCCGAGGCCAATTGAACAGCGAAGTCGACCGTGCCCTGACTAATTTCAACCTCTCTAGGGACAAGGTTCCGCCGCCCCAGCTGGGCTCGCTGGAGCTGAACATTCTCAATCAGATGATCAACCGGCAGATTGCTTTGGCGGAGGCCCGTAAATCCCCACTGACGAACGCGGCAGTTCTCGCCAAGGAGCAGTTGGAGAAGATGAAGAAGAACTTCCCTGACGCGAAAGCCTTTGAGGAACAGCTCGCCAAAGCCAAGACGACAGAGCGGGCGATGGTCAAGGAGATCGAGCAGAAGCTCGAAGTCGATAACCTGATGCGGACCCGGGTGGAGCCCAACTTAAAGGCGCCCTCGGACGAAGAGGTGCAGAAGTTTTACGTGGAGAATCCGAAGCTCTGGCAGCGGAACGAAAGTGTGCAGGCCCAGCATGTGCTCGTGAAGGTGGACCCCACGGCGGACGCCGCGACGAAGGCAGCCAAAAAGAAAGCCGCAGATGCCGCTCTGGCCCGGGTGAACAAAGGCGAGGCGTTTGAGAAGGTGGCCCAAGAGGTTTCCGATGATCCCGGCAGCAAGGCGAGGGGTGGCGAACTGCCCCCGTTCAGCAAAGGGCAGATGACCCCGAACTTTGAAAAGGTCGCCTTTGCGACCGCCCCAGGTAAAACGAGTGCGGTTTTTGAAACCCCGTTTGGTTACCACTTCCTCAAAGTGAAGGCGAAGGAAGCCGCCAAAACGCTCAAGCTCGATGAGGTGAAGAATGAAATTATGGCCCACCTCAAGCGTTTGAAGCAGGGCGAAGCGACACGGTTGTTGTTGGAGGACCTGCGCAAGGAGTCAGCGGTGAAGATTCTTTTGCCCGCGCCTCCCGCCCCCGCACCCGTGACGGCGACGACGCCTCCGGTTTCGGCCCCGGCTCCTATTCCCCCGGCACCCGCGCCTGCCAAAAAGTAAGGCCCCGGGGAAACCCGGATGAAGACACAATCACCCGCACCTGCCGGCGGGGCGGAGAATTTCGAACCCAAGTTCGACGCCAAAGGGTTGTTGACTGCCGTGGTGGTTGAAGCCGATTCCGGCGAGGTGCTGATGGTGGCACACATGAACTCGGCGGCTCTGGCGGCCACACGGGAAAGCCGGCGGGCGACTTTTTTCAGCCGCTCCAGGAACAAGCTTTGGATCAAGGGCGAAACTTCGGGAAACTTTTTGCAGGTGGAGGAGATCCTCGTCGATTGCGATCAAGACTGTCTCATCCTGAAGGTACGATTACCGATTCAGGGGGCGGCCTGTCACACGGGCGAGAGGAGCTGTTTTTACCGGAAGCTAAATCTTTCCGGACCGGCGGAGCTGAAGCGGATCAAATCCTAAGAACTGCGACGGGCGGCGGCGGAGACGAGGGATTCGAAATCCTTGGCCGCTTGTAAAAAGGGAGAAGGCGATGAGAGGAAGGAAAGATTTCATCCCTGCATGCGGCGGGTCCACTCGTCCACCGCGACGGGGCTGCAGTGGAGGAGGCGTTCATATTCCTCCTCGATTTTCCGGGGATTCCAATCGGGATGATTGGCCTTCATAAACTGGATCATCCAGAGGCGGGCGAGAGTGCGATCTTGGGGTCCGAGACGGGCCAGATCCCGCCGATAGAGCAGGCCGTTGAGGCGGGAGACGATGCTCTCGAAAAAAGGGATGGATCCCATTTTAGGTGGAGGACCTTTCCAAGCAAAAACCTGCAAGGGCGCCCGCGGCGGAAAAAAGAGCGGCGATGGCGAGATGCAGAGCTTGGAGCCATGGACCTATGGCGGCGAGGAAACCGAAGATGGTGCCGG
>CAIVGD010000028.1 GCA_903905395.1 uncultured Verrucomicrobiota bacterium | reverse complement strand
GGCGGCGGACGCCGCCGCCAGTTGAAGTTTAAGATTAAGTTGAAGTCAGAAGAGCTGAGAATTGAGGGCTTAGGTAGCGGTGGCATCTCCGAGGTCGCCTAGCTGGCAGGCTCAAATTACAAAACAAATGTAGGGCGCCCGTTCGTGGGCGCCGTCTCGTAGTTATTTTCGGTTTTGAGGTTGGAAGTTATGAGGTGGGAAAGATTGAAACTTGTTTTACCGGCGCGAGAAATCCGGGAAGTTCAATCCAAGGGCGCGGACGCGGGGATTAAAGGAAACAAGATTAGCATATATGCAAATATGCTAATCTGGGGAGAAGTGAAATATGGAATGCGGAGTGCGGATTGAGCGGGGCGGGATGGGAGATTTACAGAAGTTTAAGCTTTCAACCCAAGCGCCTGAGCGCGTCGCGGACGAGATCGCCAGAGGGGAGGGAGGTGTCGAGGCCGGAGAGGGCTTTTTGGGCTTCGGCCGATTTATAGCCGAGGGCGAGTAGAGCGAGGAGGGCGTCCTGCGAATTGCCGGCCATCGGAGCTGTGGCGGGGTGTCCGGGGGAGGTGCCCCCCGCGAGGGAATCGAGGGCGGGAAGTTTGTCGCGCAGTTCGAGGACGATGCGTTCGGCTGTTTTTTTTCCGAGGCCTTTGAGTTTGGCGAGAGAGGTGATGTCACCGGTGGCGACGGCATCTCGGACGGATTGAGGGGTGGTGCCGGCGAGGATGGAGAGTGCGGTTTTGGGGCCGACACCTGAGACATGATGAAGCAGGAGTCGAAAGAGATCACGTTCTCCCGGAGTGAAAAAACCGTAAAGGGTGTGTGCATCCTCGCGGACGACGAGATGGGTGAGGAGGCGGACTTTTTCGTTAGGTTTGGGAAGACGATCGTAGGTGGTGACGGGAATGAGGACTTCGTAGCCGATGCCTTGGCAGTTGATGACGGCCCGGGTGGGCCAGGATTCGGAAAGGGTGCCTTCGAGGAAGGAGATCATCGCTTCACTAGATTGCCGAAATGGTCCGCGCGGAAAAGGCGGAGCGTCGGAGGTGGGTGAGGCCAACGGCGAGGGCATCGGCCTCATCGGGGCCTGGGTTGTGGCGGAGGCCGAAGAGGGCACGGGTCATAAAGGTGACTTGTTCTTTGCGGGCGGCGCCTCGACCGGTGGCGGCTTTTTTAACCAGCTTGGGCGGATATTCGTGGATGGTGAGGCCCCCGCGTGCGGCGGCGAGAAGGGCAACGCCCCTGGCGGCTCCGAGGATGATGGCGGTGCGGGTGTTCTGGACGTAGATGATCAGCTCGATGGCGAGTTCTTGAGGGGAGTGGCGTGTGATGAGTTCCTCCAAGCGGTCATGGATTTCGAGGAGGCAGGCTGGGGCGGCGCGGGAGGCGGGGTTTCGAATGGTACCGGAGTCCACGACAACGGGTTTTTCTGCGGTGCCTTCGAGAACGGCGTAGCCGGTGGCTCGGAGGGAGGGGTCGAGGGCGAGGATGCGCACGCGGCGAGCGTGCCAAGCAGGGGGAAATTGTCGAGGGAACCTCGAGGGGCTTAGTTTGACCACTGAAAAAGGTCGGCTAAGGTAAAGGAATGAGATGGAATTGGACATTAGTGGCTTTGGCGGTCTCTTTTTCGGGGATCGTTCAAGCCCAAACAAACGACGTGACGGCGGGTGGGGCGGTCAAACCTGCGCCGGTCAAGAAGAGCGCCGTGGAAGGCGCGAGAACTGTGAATTCGGGCAGCACGGCGAGCCGCAAGGGGGATGACAAGGAGAAGGTGCAGAGGGCGGTGGCGAATCCTGATGAGGAGCAGGTGCGCGGGATTCAACCGGAAGACAACAGTCCGGACGTGGGGATGTTTGTGGTGATGGCGAACAAGGGATGGGATTCGGTGAATCCTGCGAGTGCGAACAAACCGGTGTATCAGGAAGTCATTCAGGAGCGGGGGACGGCTCCGACGTACAGCAACAACATGATGGATTCTCCGGATGGTTCGAGTCGCCCGAACGATGGTTGGAAATTGTTCGGTTGGACGTACTGATTCCAAAATTTCACGCAAAGTCGCCGCGGGACGCAGACGCGGATTTTTTATGGTGGATTTAGGGACGCCAAAGGTGCGGAGTGCTGGGAAGGGAGGGGGTGGTTGACGAGGGAGGGGTGGGGGGTAAAATAAAAAGATGACCAAGTTGTTGACTGAAGCTTTCCGCAAGGTGTCTGCTTTGCCAGAGGATGGGCAGGATGCGCTGGCCGCCCTAGTACTGGCCGAGATCACGTCGGAGAATAAATGGGATTCTCTTTTGAGCCATGCCCCAGATCGGTTGCGGGAGATGGCGCTGGTGGCGGTGGCGGAGGATCTGCGGGGAGATACGGAGGAGATGAAGCCGGACCGTGATTTCCCGAAGAACTAAAAAGTTTGTTCGATTGGCGGAGGATTTAGCTCCGGAAGTGCGGCGTCGAGCCAGAGAAGCGTTTCGGCAATGGATGAAGGATCCGCGGTATCCCAGTTTACGAATGAAGAAGGTGCATTCCACGGAGGAGATTTGGTCGGTTCGTATCGATCTGGATCACCGGGCCTTGGGGGTAATTCGGGAGTCGCGGATGATATGGTTTTGGATCGGGAAGCACGAGGAGTACGAAAAAATATTAAAGGGGAAGTAAGAGCGTGGCGGAGGACCGCTGGGCGGCGGACGCCGCCGCCAGTTTAAGTTTAAGATTAAGTTAAAGTCAGAAGAGCTGAGAATTGAGGGCTAAGGTAGCGGCGGCCTCTCCGAGGCCGCCTAGCTGGACGAACAAAACTGAAGATTCGACATGGGCGTTCTTGCACCCCCAACCGCAAGATTAATGCTTGGCTTAATATGATGACGATGCTATATATCAAACATGAGAACAATTGTGGAAATACCTGATGGTAAGCTTGATGAAATCTCAAGGTATTGTAAGATTAATGGCATTTCCAGGGCAAAGGCGATTCGGGATGCGATTGAGATAATGTTAACCGAGAAGAGTGTCTTGGAGAGGGAGAAGGGGTTTGGATTGTGGAGGGGAAAGAAATTGGAGGCGGGAAAATTTCTGGATGAGATTCGGGGGGAGTGGGGTTCGCGTTGAGAGCGATTATGGACAGCGATGTTCTGATTGATTTTCTTCAGGGCAGAGAGGAGGCGAGGGAGGAGTTCGGGAAATACGGGAAGTGGGAAATCAGTGTGATTACTTGGATGGAGGTGATGAGCGGCGTTCGGGGCAAAGAGGAGGAGAGAGAGTGTCGAAATTTTCTCGCGGGATTCGTGGTGCACGCTTTGGCGGGAGGGGTAGCGCAGGAGGCGGTGGAGTTGCGTAAGAGATTTCGGCTGCGTTTGCCTGATGCGGTGATTTGGGCGACGGCGAGGGAGCAGGGATGTTTACTGGTCACGCGGAATGAGCGAGATTTTCCAAAGGATGAGCCTGGGGTAAGGATTCCGTACGTCTTAAAATAAAGAACATCGGTTTTGGCGGGTGGCTAAGGAACAAAGAATAAGCTGGCGATGGGTTGATGGGTTACCAAACTGAAGGGGTGCGTTGGTCTATTATAATGCTGTTGTTACTTGGGGGTGCGATGGGATGGTCTCAAGAAGTAGTTCCGGCGGCCCGTGCATTCCATGTCGGTCCGTTGGAATCGGTTTCGAAGGCTGGAAATCAGATTCGTATTTTGGAAATCGAGTACTCCTGCAAGAGGAATGATGTGGCGCTAAACGAAGAAAAGCTGAGGCAGGGTATGAGGAGCAAGAAGGGTGGGGTGTACTCCCAGCAGGTGGTGGACGGAGATATTGAGAGCCTTTATCAGACGGGGGATTACACCAACGTGCAGATTGTGACTTCGCCAGTGATGGTTGATGGAGAGTGGGGGGTACGCCTGAGTGTGTTCGTCGACCCTCGCGTACGTGTTTCTGAAGTAGAAGTGAAAAGGATACGGCCAGATGGTGGATTGGACGACAATCTTTCGGTGAAACGAGAGGAGTTGATGCGCGTGCATCCGAAGCCGTGGGATACGAGGGATGCCCATGAGTCGGCAGGCGGGGCGGGAGCGGTTGTTCGGAATCCGACGGTGACAAAGGCAGGCGAAATCTTACGCGAGGAACGGCTGTTCAGGGATGCGGTGGCAATGGAGGAGTGCTACCGGGAAAAAGGTTATAAGGATGTAAGAATCACCCCTAAGACGATCGATGTGAAGGGGGAAGAAGCAAAATTGGTTTTCGAAGTTGAGGAGGGGAGGCCAGGTTTTATTGAGGAAGTTTGTTTTCTGGGAAACAAAGAAGTGGGGGCAGAAGAGTTGATGAAGGTGGTTACGCTGAAGCCCGCAAGCTCGTTGTCCTCCAAGGAGGAATCGAACTGCTTCAAGATTGAAAAACTAGAGATAGATCTGGATCGGCTGAAAGACCTTTATGAAAATAAGGGTTTTCTGGATGTCCAAGTCACGGCGTCGTTCGACCGGTTTGGCGAACCAAATAATAAGGGAGAAGAAAAGGAAAGTCGCATCGATGGAGGGGCAGGTAACAGCAGAGAGGACTTGAGCTTGGTCTATCGGATCGTGGAGGGGCAGAGGTATGGGGTAGAAAAAATTTCTGTGACCGGAAATGCTTATTTTAGTGAAAACGATATATTAAAAGAGCTGAGGAGTAACTCGAAGCGACAAAATGTATTCGATCAGGTGGGGCTCAAGATGATCCAAGTGGATGGCCTGACACGTGGGCGAGCCTATTCCGTGAACGGATTGCAGGCGTCCCTGGAGATATTGCAGAACATGTATGGTCGGGAGGGATTTCGGGAGGCGAGGATGGAGCGGAAAATAGAGCCAGGAGTAAAAAAAGGAGATCTTGATATTCATTTTAAAATTGCGGAGGGTGAGAAGTTCAAAGTGGAGAGGATTGAAATTCTGGGGAACACCGCAACAGAGGACTCAGTGATCCGCAGGGAGATCGAGTTGGCTCCTGGGGAGGTGTTTAACACTTTGAAAGAAAAAAGTAGCAAGGAAAACATTCTAAAGACGGGCTTGTTTTCTAACGTGGAGACTTATGCGGAAGAAACAGATCGGCCTCACTATCAAAACCTGATTATAAAAGTGGTAGAAAAACCCAAGGAGCTAACCTTTGGATTCGGCGTGAGCTATTTCTGGAATGGAAATACTGAGCGGTCCTTAGTAATTGCATCTCACTTCCCTTTTATTATCATGCTGAACTTCTCGCAAAACTGGGAAGCAGTTTTTGGAGAAATTCTCGAATCGCTCAAGCAAAAATGCAGGACGTTTCTGGGGACGGCGATGGGGTGGGTCACAAGGGAAGCGTGCGTACCGAATTATTCAAAGACGTGGGGTGTAGCGGAGGAGTCGGAGGGCGTTTCCTGTCAGAAACAGGCACGACAGGCCCATCGAGGTTGCGGCCCAGGTCGGTGATAAACTCCATCCGGTGGAGGAAATGAAAAGGCCGGCGGCGGCGGGAAGGGCGAGGGCGTTGTAGGCAAAAGCCCAAGCTAGGTTTTGCCGGATGACCCGAAGGGTGGCGCGGCCCATGAGAAACGCACGAGCCACTCCGGCGATATCACCTTTCAACACGACGACGGCAGAAGCTTCTTTTGCGGCATCGGTGCCAGAGCCCAATGAAATTCCGAGATCGGCGGAGGCGAGTGCGGGGGAGTCGTTCGTGCCGTCGCCCGCCATAGCGACGAGTCCAGGAACAGTGCCGAGGAGAGCGGAAACGCGGGCGGCTTTGCCTTCGGGTTTTACTCCTGCTTCGACACGCGTGATGCCGAGTTGGGAAGCGACGGCGTGAGCGGGTTCGGGTTGGTCGCCGGTGAGAAGTTC
>CAIVGD010000027.1 GCA_903905395.1 uncultured Verrucomicrobiota bacterium | reverse complement strand
TCTCCGTCAGCCAGTCGCGCCAGATCGTAGTCCCAAATTCGCCCGGTTGTTTCCCGCCAAAACTAGGCTCCGGTAAGGCATGTTTTACACTTTCGCGGATCATCATCAGCGTGCCGGTGCCGTACTTCTCGATATAGTGGGCCAGGAACAAGACTTCCGCGATCCGTGGATTTCGCAGGATTGAGCGGTGGGGCTTTCTCAGGCTCTCCGGTGTCAGCGGCGGCAACAACTCACCCGGATTCCACACCTCCACACGGTCCACAAATACAGACACTTGCACGGCTGCCGCCGAGGTATAGTCGCGGTGCACCAAGGCATTGACGATGGCCTCCGCGACAACATCTTCCGGTAGTTCGTATCGCACGGGCGCGCGCGGACCTTCGGCGCGCGTTCCTATTGCGCGATTCACCTTGGACAGCACGAAATCCACAGCTTGGTCAACCTGCTCAAACAGGTTGCCTTTGAAGATCAGATAGGAAGGGGCTGGTCGCTGAATTTCCGCGCCGTGGAAATGCATACACCGAATCTCTGCACAGGGTAGAAACCGCTGTGGGTCGCGGCCAAAAAGCAGGATGGCAGCATTCGAAACCCGGCTATCCGCCAGCAAATGAAGATGAGTCAGAACATCGGCAACCGGCGTTTCCTGAGCCAGTGGGAACTGCCGCGCGCTGCGGGCACGACGAATGAAGGTGGCCACGGCGGTATCGTCAATATCAGATAACGATGCGTCTCCACACACCCGCTCCTCAAACGGACTGAGCTGGATCACGCCACTGTGCTCCAGATGTTCAACCAGACTCGCGAACACCGCCGCCTTCAAATCTGTCACACTTGCGAATCGGCGACGGATCAATTGCGCCCCCGCTTTGTGGATCAGCGCGGCCATCTTCGGATGCCGGCCATTGTCATCCATGCCCTTCACGAAGATCAACCGCGTCTTGCCCGCCGCTGTTGCCCGGACAAATTCCCGCTCCGTGGCCGATAGTCCTTTGGCATTCTCCGGACCATACTCGTTGCCGAACAGGCCCAAGTAGATTCCGCACCGATCCACATGGTCGAGGTAGACCTCATCCGCCCGACGGTCCGAGGCCGGAAGGTCCTCAAACAAAAACACATCGAAAAATCTCCGCAGGAGCGCATCACTGCGAATGTAGTCACGGATCGCCGCCCGCTCCGTTACGAATTCCTTTTGGACTGAGCTGATGAATATTTTGAGCATGATTTTTTCGCTGCCGCTTGGATTTGACGAACCTATTCGTCCACCTCGATCCCACAATCGCTGGATATGCCGGAGATTCCACCTGCACGTTTCCAATGGTTTTGAATGTATCAGGGCGTGTTCGGAAAAGCCAGTTGAAAGAGGCGGCATGATCGGCCAGGGTAAAAGAAAACGGCGGCGGACGCTCGCGGCCGCGCCGGTGGATGGTTGGATCGGAGCCAGCGCCGTCATGAACAGGTAGCAACTGCCTTCCGTTTCTAGGCGCTACCCTGGCCGGAAAAGATACGGATGGATCGGCTACGAATGCAGACAAGGCCTGGTTACTGGCTGCGGCAATGAGACGCAGCCACTATCTCCGCAGGTCAATTCTGAACCCTGGTCGCTTATGGTGCCGCCAAAGGCGGGCAAACCCCGAAACGGCAAACTTCGCCTCATATTAAACTGGCTTATTCGCAGGACATGACTCTCGAAACTATTACGCCAATGATTACGGCCAATTATTCGCCAGTCCGAAGTAGGTG
>CAIVGD010000026.1 GCA_903905395.1 uncultured Verrucomicrobiota bacterium | reverse complement strand
TGATGATTGTGGCGGGCACCGTGACTTATAAGATGGCTCTGGCCACAAAACGGATCTGGGATCAGATGGCCGAACCCAAGTGGTGCATCGCCATGGGCGCCTGCGCCAGCACTGGCGGGATGTACCGTAGTTACGCCGTTCTTCAAGGTATCGACCACCTGATTCCCGTGGACGTTTATATTTCCGGATGTCCACCGCGACCTGAAGCCGTGCTGGAGGGTCTTATGAAGCTTCAGGATAAGATCGCCAAAAGTCGCGGAGTCGTCCTCCGCCAGAAACAAGCAACATGAGTGATGCCGCGAATGAAAGCCGGGGAGATCTACTCTCCGCAGTTCATGTGTTGCCTGAGTTCCGCGGCGAGTCCTCCTGGCAGGTGGACAAAGAAAAAATCCCGGAACTGATGGCGGCCCTCAAAATCGAGGGCTTCACTTACTTGGTGGATATAACGGGAGTGGACAATCAAGGTGAGGATCCGCGTTTTGAGGTGGTCTATGAACTTTGCGATCTTTCCGCCCGCAAACTTCTTCGAATAAAAACCAAAGTGAAGGAAGGGGACGAGGTGCCGACAGTTTCCCGAGTCTGGCGGACGGCCGATTGGCATGAACGGGAAATCTGGGACATGCTGGGCATTCGTTTTTCCGGGCATCCCGATTTACGCCGCATCCTGATGTGGGAGGGCTACCCGCACCACCCGCTCCGTAAAGATTTTCCCCTCGAGGGTTTGCCGACCGAAATGCCCGACATCGCTTTCACTGCGAAAGCCCCGCTCGAGGGTGGGCCCTTTGTCACTCGCTCTGCTTCCCTCGCTCAGGAACGGGAACCGCGGGCTCATCCGGCTGAGGAGAGGAGCCTGTGAGCCCTTCCAACGCCACACTTCACATCGGGGATGCACTCGCTCAGACAGCAGAAGCGGGGTCGTCGGTGACTCACGAGGATGTGGGAGAAAAACTGATTCTTAACATCGGTCCTTCCCATCCCTGCACTCACGGGGTTTTACGGTTGGTTCTTGAACTGGATGGTGAGGTGATCACCAAGGTGAATACCGACATCGGCTACCTGCATCGGGGCGATGAAAAGATCGCGGAGAATATGACCTGGAACCAGTTCGTGCCTTACACCGACCGACTCGATTACATGGCCCCTTTGGCCAATAACGTGGCCTACGCCTGCGCAGTGGAAAAACTGATGGGTTACGAACTGCCCCCCCGGGCCAAGGTCACCCGCGTGATCTGTTGCGAACTGGCGCGCATCTCGGCTCATCTTCTGGGACTGGGGGCTTTTGCAATGGATGTCGGCGCGATGACGATGTTTCTCTACACATTCACCGAGCGGGAAAAAATCTACAACCTGATCGAGCTACTGACCGGGGCGCGGTTCACCACCAGCTTTACCAGGGTGGGCGGACAGACCCGGGATCTCCCGCCCGGATTTCTGGAAGGGGTCACTGAATTTTGCACCCAGTTTCCTGGTCGGCTGGACGAGTTTAAAGGAATGCTCACCAGAAACCGCATCTTTGTGGATCGCACCAAGGATATTGGAATCATCCCGGCCGACCTCGCCTTGGATTTTGGTCTGACAGGCCCGAACCTACGCGGCTCTGGAAAAGACTACGATGTTCGCAGATTCTTTCCATATCTCGACTACGAGACGTATGACTTTGAGGTCCCCATCGGCCAGACTGGGGACTGCTATGATCGCTTCTCCGTCCGCATGGAAGAAATGCGCCAGAGCGTGATGATCCTGCGACAGGCAGTGGCGAAGATGCCGGAAGGGCCGTGGCAGGTTCACGACCCCAAGAACGTGCTTCCGCCCAAAGACAAGGTGCTGACCAAGATGGAGGAACTCATCCACCAGTTCCTTGTCGTGACGCAGGGGCCGGATGCCCCGGTCGGGGAAGTTTATTTCTCGGCGGAAAATCCCAAGGGGGAGTTGGGTTTTTATCTGAACAGCCGTGGTGGCGGGGTGCCACATCGTCTCAAAATACGGGCTCCCTCGTTCTGCAACCTGAGCATTCTGTCGCACCTCTTGCCCGGACACACGGTCAGTGATGTCCCGGCCATCCTAGGGAGCTTTGATTTTGTCATGGGGGAGTGCGACCGATGAGCGTTCCACTGCAGGCTGGTACGGAAAACTGTGCTGGACCGGAAACAGGTGAGATCACCCCCGCAATGGATCAACAGGCCGATGAGTTGATCGCCCGTTACCCCGTCTCCTCGCGGAGTGCGGTTCTTCCTCTTCTCCATCTGTGGCAGGAAACGTTCGGCTATATCGGCCCACGCGGGGTGGAGTGGATTGCGGAAAAACTATCCCTGCAGGCCATCCAGGTTCTGGAGTTAGTGACTTTTTATCCCTGGTTCCGACAACGGCCATATGGGCGATTTCATTTTCGCGTCTGCCGGACTCTGTCCTGCGCGTTAGGCGGTTCGGGAAAAACTTTTGCCGCCTTGCAGAAACTGATGGGGCTGAAAGCGGATGTACATGAAGGGACTATGGTGAGCGAGGACGGACGATTCTCTTTGGAGTACTCCGAGTGCTTGGCCTCCTGTGGGACGGCTCCCGTGGTTCTTTGTAACGACGACTTTCATGAGAAGGTGGACGAAAAACGTGCGGCCGAACTGGTTGCCGGATGCAAGTGAGGGTGTGATGGCCATTCAGGAACTCCGCCTCATTTCCAAGCATATCGATGCTCCGGGTTACACTCGGGACATTGCCTGCTATCGGAAGCACGGGGGCTACGAAGTGCTCAAAAAAGGTTTGGCCATGGGCGGTGCGGCGATCAGGGACGAGGTGAAGAAGAGCCAATTGAGAGGGCGGGGCGGAGCGGGTTTTCCAACGGGGACGAAGTGGAGTTT
>CAIVGD010000025.1 GCA_903905395.1 uncultured Verrucomicrobiota bacterium | reverse complement strand
CTTTCTTCTCCGTGGTGTCGCCCCAAGGCAGATTCCCCACCGCCTTTTCGGGCGAGGCCATCCTTGTTCTTCTCGTCATCCTCGGAGCCTTGAGCCGCCGGGTGTTCGAGCCGCGGATCGATGGAGCTACCGTGGCGATGGCCCTGACCCTATTCGGATTTTTTTATGTTCCTTATCTTCTCAACTATGCGACCAAGATTCTTTACTGCGTTCCTGATGCCAAAGGGGTGGGTCTTCTCGTGTACGCGGTGGCCGTAACCAAATTCACCGATGTCGGTGCCTATGTGGCGGGGGCTCTTTTGGGTCGGCATAAGTTGAGCCCCGTCATCAGCCCAAAGAAAACCTGGGAGGGCCTCGGCGGCGGATTGATTCTCGCTCTCGTGACCAGTCTGACCCTGATTCATTACTTTCCGGAGTCACTCGGTAGCCTAAGGGGAGTCCACGGTTGGATTCTGGGTATCGGTTTGGCTGGCGTCAGTGTGATCGGGGATCTGGGGGAATCGGTGGTCAAGCGGGACGCCCGTGTGAAGGACTCAGGCCAATTTCTTCCTGGGATAGGTGGCGCTCTGGACTTGGTCGATAGCCTGCTCTTCAGCCTTCCGGTGTTTTACGGATATCTCGTCCTGACGGGCAGAGTATGAAACGCGTCATCCTACTTGGATCCAGTGGATCCATCGGCGAGAGCACTTGCAAGGTCGCCAGGGCTTTGCCCGACAAAATGAAGATCGTCGGGTTGGGGGTTGCGAAAAGCACCGACAGGGTTCTGGAACAGGCTCGGGAGTTCGGGGTGGAGGCCGTGGCGGTCTCCGACCCGCGGGCGGCGGAAAAGGTGAAAAAGGACATACCAAAAGGAATAAAATTTTATCCAGGGGAGGAAGGTTTAACCCGGATGGTGGAAGAGACAGAGGCCGAAATGGTTCTGGTTGCGATCGTCGGCACGGCCGGACTCGCACCCTCCCTGGCCGCCCTGCGTACAGGGAAGGATCTGGCGGTGGCCAGCAAAGAGATTCTCGTCCTAGCCGGTTCCGCAGTGATGAGGGAGGCGAAGAAAAATCAACGCAAAATTCTGCCCGTCGATAGCGAACACAATGCCATTTTCCAGTGCCTGCAGAGTGCGAAGAATCAGGAAGTCCGCAAAATTATTCTGACCGCGTCCGGTGGGCCTTTTCGGCAAAGCTCCGCCGAGGAGATGAAAAAAGTGACGATCGCCCAGGCTCTGAAGCATCCGACTTGGTCGATGGGGAAAAAGATCACGATTGATTCTGCCACGATGTTCAATAAAGGACTGGAGATGATCGAGGCCCACTGGCTCTTTGGCCTGCCGATGAGCCAGGTGGAAGTGGTCGTGCACCCGCAGAGCATCGTTCACTCCTTGGTGGAATTCGTGGATGGGTCAGTCCTCGCCCAACTGAGCGTCACCGACATGTGTTTTCCCATCCAATATGCCGTGACCTATCCGGAGCGCAGGCCCAGCGGGTTGCCGCCGTTGGATCTGCCCAAACTGGGAACCCTCACGTTTGAAGCACCCGATGAAAAACGATTCCCGGCTCTGCGGTTGGCTCGGGAAGCGGGGGAGGCTGGCGGAACTCTTCCCGGGGTGTTCAACGCGGCCAATGAGGTGGCGGTGGAGGCTTTTCTTGAAGGTAGAATTTCTTTCCCGAGGATATGGGAAATGGTGGAAATCGTCATGTCATCACACTCAACGCAGAAGGAACCCGATCTCGCGGCGATCGTTGCGGCGGATCAGTGGGCGCGGATCCAGGCCCGAGCAATCGTCGGAGGCAAACCATGAGCTTTTTAACTTCCATTCCCTGGCTGGAAATCGTCACGGTCGGCGGGACGATCGTTCTGGCGTTTTTTCTATTCGGGCTAACGGTTGCTGCGCACGAATTGGGCCATTTATGGGCAGCGCGCCGGATGGGATTGGTGGTGGAGAAGTTCGCCATCGGATTCGGGCCGAAGATCTACGGCAAGGTGGTGGATGGGGTGGAGTGGCAGATCAACCTTCTGCCTCTGGGAGGATTCGTGCAGTTGCCTCAGATGATCCCAGCCGAGGAGATCGAAGGCAAATCGGAGGCGGACATCAAGGACCTGCCACCAGCACCTCCGGGAGCAAAAATCTTCACCGCACTGGCCGGGCCTCTGGCCAGCCTCGGTCTGGGGGTGGTTTGTGCAATCGGAGTTTGGATTTTTGGGGTGCCGACAAATATGACGTATCGGACGACGACGATCGGCTGGGTCGAGCCCGGCACTCCCGCGGCCAAGGCCGGGATTCTTCCCGGCGATGTCATTCTGGCGATCGACAACCACCGGCCGGAACGTTGGGCGGGCCGGCCCGGAGCGGTAGTCGAAAGTATTCTCCTAGGGACGGACAGGGAGATTTTGCTCGAACTGGACCGGGATGGACGGGAGATCGTCACGGCAAGGATTTTACCCGAGAAGGATGCGGAGATGGAGGGACTGCGGAGGCTGGGCTTTGAGATGTATCCGGCCCAGGCGGCCATGGTTGACAAGGTGATCCTGAACGGTCCGGCCGAGCGGGCCGGCATCCTGGCCGGAGACAAATTCATCACGCTGGATGGACAAAAAATATGGAGTCCGGCCGCGGTCAAGGCCGCAGTGGAATCAGGCCGCGAAGTTCTCGATTTGGGAGTTCAGCGCGCCTCGGGGAAAGTTGTGAAAGTTCTGGTTCGGCCTGAGCAGGCCGTCAACCGGAAAGATAAGATGATCGGCGTGATCTGGAAGCCTAACGACATTCAGGTGACCCACCCGACTCCGCAGGAGCAGGTGGATTCGGCCGCGGGGCTGGTCTTGCGGACCCTGCGGGCCTTGGTGACCCCGGCCTCCAGCGTGGGCTTGCAACATCTCAGTGGTCCGCTCGGCATTTTTGAAAGATTGGTCTGGCTCCTCCGTACTGATCCCCGGTTGGTGCTTTATTTCAGCGTGATTCTCAACATCAATCTCGCGGTGCTCAATCTCCTGCCGATTCCCGTCCTCGATGGCGGGCACATTCTTTTTTCCATCGTTGAGGCAGTCCGGCGTCGTCAACTCCGGGCCAAGACGGTGGGGTGGATCCAGACCTGCTTTGTCGTCGTGCTCATGGGCTTCTTCCTGCTGGTGACGTATCACGATTCTATCCGATTGAAAAAACGGATGGAAAAACCCACGGAAAGTGTGGAGATGCCGGTCTTTCGCAACCATGGAGAGACGAAATGAAAAGCTACTGCGCGAGCCCTTACCGTTATGCGCGCCGGCTTACTCGGGAGGTGAAGGTCGGCACGGTGGGGATCGGCGCGGCCAACCCGATCCGGCTCCAAAGCATGATCACCTGCGACACGATGGATACGGCCGCATCTGTGAAACAGACTCTGGATTTGGTGAAGGTGGGTTGCGAGATCGTCCGGATCACCGCACCGACAGTCAAAGACGCCGCCAATCTGCACAAGATCAAGAAGGAGCTGGCGGCGGTTGGGTGCAATGTGCCGATCGTCGCCGATATTCATTTTAAGCCGGATGCCGCGATCGAGGCGGCCCAGTGGGTCGAGAAGGTCCGTATCAACCCCGGGAATTTCGCCGACAAGAAAAAATTCGCCATCCGCGAGTACACCGAGGACCAGTACGATGAGGAGCTGGGCCGGATCGAGGAGACGTTTACCCCGCTCGTGAAAATCTGTCTCGAACGGAAGATCGCCATCCGGGTCGGGACGAATCACGGATCACTCTCCGATCGGATCATGAACCGGTATGGCGACTCGCCGCACGGCATGGTGGAGAGTGCTCTGGAATTCGCCCGGATCGCCCGGAAATTAAATTTTCACAGTTTCCTCTTCTCCATGAAATCTTCCAACCCGAAGGTGATGATCGAGGCTTACCGACTCCTGACCGTGGCTCTAGCTAAAGAGGGACCGGATTGGAACTACCCGCTGCACTTGGGGGTGACCGAGGCAGGGGATGGTGAGGATGGGCGGATCAAGAGTGCGATAGGCATCGGCTCTCTGCTTCTCGACGGGTTGGGCGACACCATCCGAGTCAGTCTTACGGAGGATAGTGTGCACGAGATTCCGGTGGGGCGGGCTTTGGTGAATTATATGGAGGAAAGGCAACAGGGGAGTTTCGATGCTGATGCCAAGCTCTCCTACGATCCGTTCAGCTTCACCAAACGGACAACTTCGAGAATCGCGGTGGGAAATGTGAAAATCGGTGCCGAGGAACCGCCCAGGGTTTTGGTTTCTGCAAAAGTGGAGGAGGCCTTGCGTCCACGGCTGGCTCAGTTGGGGGATCTCGCCCCGGAACTTGTGTACGAAAAAACCCCGATTATGGAAGTGGATCCCCGCAACGATGCGGAGATTCAGGCTCTCAAGGAGAAGAAGGATGCGGTGCTGGTTGCGGTGAAAGATGGTCTGGACCTGAATCTAGTTTCAGCGACTCGGCTTTTGGCGGCGCGAATTCCGGCCCGGCATCCGATTGTTCTGAAAGATACCCTCAAGCCGGATGCCTCCGACGGAGGATTGAGCGGGCTGATCCGTGCCTCAGTTCACATCGGAGCCTTGCTGTGTGACGGGATTGGGGATGCGATTCTCGTGAGGGGGGAGCCGGCTTCTGGCGCGTGTCTGCGGTTGGGATTTAATATTTTGCAGGCGGCGGGGAGTCGGATTTTCAAGACCGATTACGTCGCCTGTCCTTCCTGCGGGCGGACGTTGTTTGATCTGCAGAGTACCACGGCGAAGATCAAGGCGGGCACGCAACATCTCAAGGGGGTGAAGATTGCGATCATGGGGTGCATCGTGAACGGGCCGGGGGAGATGGCGGATGCGGATTTCGGTTACGTCGGTGGAGCCCCGGGTAAGATCAATCTCTACGTGGGGAAAATTCCGGTGAAATTTAACATCCCCGAAGCGGAAGCGGTCGAGCGGTTGAAGGATCTTATTCGGGAGCATGGAAAGTGGGTGGACGCGCCTGCCGATGGTGCGGTCGTGGTGGTTTGAGCGAACAATACGAAACATTTCACGCCTGAAGCGCCGCCGGGAGGAGATGGTGAATTGGGGCAGTTTGAAGGTTAGAATGTATGAAAGTGCGAAGGTGGTGAACTGCCCCCGGAGGGGGCGTGGAGATTAGCCGGTGGTGAGAACCACCGGGAACAGAAAGTAAAACGTGTCCGCCCTGAAGGGGCGGTGGAAAGTTCAAACCCGCCATCAGTCTTGAATTCAGACGGCGTCCACGAACGGACGCCCTACAATCGCGCACAATTTTCTCTCTGACTTCAACTCCAACTTAAACTTTAAATTTTTGGGCAAAAAAATGGGGGTGGGGAATTATCCCCACCCCCATCGACAATCATAAAAGACTGTTTTTATCCACGGAAGCCGCCGCCGTCGCGACGGGGACCGCGGGAGCCGCCACGGCTTCCGCCGCCGCCACCGTATCCACCACCGCCTCCTCCGCCGCCATAGCCGCCTCCACCGCCGCCATAGCCGCCTCCACCGCCGCTTCCGCCACCGTATCCGCCACCGCCACCACGGGCGGGACGTTCTTCGCGCGGACGCGCGATATTCACGGTGAGGCTACGACCGGCGTGATCTTTGCCGTGCATGCCGGCAACCGCGGCGTTCGCCTCTTCAGGCGACGACATGGTCACGAACGCGAAGCCGCGAGAGCGGCCTGTGACGCGATCGGAGATCAGGGCGACGTCTGTGACGGTGCCATGGGCCGAAAAGGCCTGTTTGAGTTCATCATCAGTGGCGGAGAACGGAAGGTTCCCCACATATAGTCTGGTTTCCATTGTATTTAATTTCCTTGATGGCTACTGGCTGACGGCGTTGCTCGGCGTGAGCCCGAACTACGGGCCACAAGGTGGGTTGGAACCTACCGGACTGTATCTGTTTCCTCGCCTGAACTCGTATCATCGAACCTTGACCAAGAAAACAATTTACCCAAGGCACCGGTTTTCGGCAAGTACTTATTTCAACCCTTTTCCTATCGGAAATGACTGATAGAAAGGTCAGATGAACGAATGGTTGGTCACAGTACTCCTAGGCTTGATCGAGGGAGTGACGGAATTTCTTCCAATCTCCTCCACGGGGCATCTCCTTCTGGCAGAACATCTTTTTGGGGTGAAGCGGACGGAACTTTTTAACGTCGGCATCCAATCGGGGGCCCTGTTGGCGGTGTTGCTAATTTATGCACCCCGCTTGCGGGCGATGATCACGGGGGAGATGGGGGAGGGAGGGAAGAAGTATCTGATGAAGCTGGGGGCGGCCTTTTTTCTAACAGCGGTACTCGGGTTGGTAGCCGCGAAATTGGGGTTGAGACTGCCAGAAAATCCCGCGCCGATTGCCTGGACGCTGATAATCGGCGGAGTTCTGATTCTGGTGGCGGAGTTCTGGTTGAAGCGGCACAAGGGGAAAGAAGACCCAGGGTGGGTAACGTCCTTAGTCGTTGGGGCGTCCCAGATATTGGCGGCGGTTTTCCCGGGAACCTCACGATCGGCGGCGACGATTCTGGCGGGGATGTTCGGTGGGTTGTCGCGCCCAGCAGCAACCGACTTTTCTTTTTTACTGGGGATCCCGACGTTGTTGGCGGCGTGTGGGCTGAGTTTTTTCCGGCAGTTAAAGTCGGAAGGGGTGCCGCCACAGGGGGAGTGGTTGCATCTGGGGTTGGGGTTGGCGGTGTCGGCAGTGACGGCGTATTTCGTGGTGCGGTGGCTGATCGGGTACGTGCGGAGTCGTACCTTTGCGCCCTTTGGCTGGTATCGGATCGGGTTGGGGTTGGTATGGTTGTTGATGAATTGAGGATTGAACGACGACAGGGACTGTTGGTCCTCTCGTAGCAAAGGGGCGAAGGTGCTAGCCAGAGAGAAGATGGGCGATGGGAGAATAGTTTAAGATTAAGTTGAAGTCAGAAGGACTGATAATTGAGGGCCTAGGTAGCGGCGGCATCTCCGAGGCCGCCTAGCTGGACGAACAAGTTTGGACAATCAACGCAGGCGTTCTAGAGATTCGCCGCTCAGCAGTTCTTCACTCGCGGATCACCGTGAGGAGAATCACGGTGGAAGTTTTGGACTCGGCGGACATGGTTCATGGCGAAGGCGCCGAAGAGGCCGAACCCGGCCATGATGACGAACCAGAATGTGTACCCGTATTGGGCTTTCGTAACCTCGAGCACCCGGCCGGTGAGAGAGAGGGAGATAGCGGCGCCGTAGTATTGGAAGGAGTCGATCACCCCTGCGGCAAAACCAGCCATTTTTTTCCCTCCGATGTCCATCGGGGCGGCCGAACCGACGATGGAGTGGGTGGAGTTCGCGGTGAAGGAGATGAGCACGAGAATCGTACAACCGAGAATGATGCCCGAGGCGGTGGGTCCGACATGGCCGTAAAAGAGGACGACGGCGGCCACGGTGATGACGGTGGCTTCGATAAGGTAGAGGGTCATGGCGACGGGGGAGCGGTGTCCTTTGAAAAACTTGTCGGAAATCCAGCCCGAGAGAAAGGAGCCAGCGACGGCGACGATGGGCATGAGTTCGAGGGTGCGCCGAGCGGCGGCGGGGATATTGGTTTTCATATCGAAACCCATCTGATCCTGAAAGTAGAGGATGGCGATCTGGTCGGAACTTGAGCGGACGGCGCCCGTACAGGCGTAGGCGGCGGCGTAGAACCAGACCAGGGGATGGGTGAAGATGGTGCGGAAGGATTCGAGAAGGGGAACGGTGACGCCGGCGGAGCTATCGAGCTCGTCCTTGATCACGTCAGGGTAGCCGGCTTCTTCCGGGGTGGGTTTGGCGGCGAAGTACATGAAGAGGGCGGCGGCGGCGGTGAAGAGAGGGGGGATGCGGAAGAGCCAGCGCCACTCCCCTGCGGGAATGGTGAGGGCGAAGAAAGTGAAACCGGAGAGGATAAGCGGGGCGAGAAAACTAATCGCCACTTGGCCTAATTGGATCGTGAGTCCGAAGATGCCGGAAAAAGTGCCCCGCTCCTTGCGGGCGAACCAGGCGGCGTTGATTTTGACCATCCCTGGGCAACCGAAAGATTGGAGATAGCCGTTGAGCAACCAGATCACGGAGAAGGTGGTGAAAGTTCCGGCAAGGGAACCAAAGCCAAAGAGGAGGTTGATCGCGACCGTGCCGGCGGCTCCGATGAGGAGAGATTTCCGTCCTCCGATGCGGTCGGAAAGCAGGCCGTTGATCAACTGACCCGTGCCGTAGGCGAGAGACCAGATGGCGAGCATGTCTGTGATCTGGGCGGTGGTGAAATGGAACTCTGCAATCATGCCCGGAGCGGCAAACCGGAAGTTATACCTGCACATGTAGTAGGCTCCGTAGAGAAGCCCGATGGAGATCCAGTTGAGACTCCGCCGTGCACGAAAGCCGGGTGGATAGGAGGGGCGGGCTAGCACAGAGTCCAAGGCCATTACTTGTACCCTAACGAGTCTAGGGGATGGAATGGAACCAGAAAGAGGGTGAAGGGCGGGTCAGTTGGGCATATTCTTGGTCGATGAATCTGCGGAAATACCGTCACGTGATTTGGGATTGGAACGGGACCTTGTTGGATGACGCATGGCTTTGTCGCGAGATTATGAATGGTCAGTTAAAAAAAAGGGGATTGCCGACGATAAGTGTTGAACGATATGAGGCGGTGTTTGATTTTCCGGTGGAGAATTATTATCGAAAAGTGGGTTTTGACTGGAGGAAGGAGTCTTTTGCCGAGGCCGGAACCGAATTCATCGTGGAATATGAAAAACGAAAGACCGAGTGCCGCTTGCAGATCGGAGCTGGGGATCTGCTCAAGCAAGTGGCGGCTGCGGGTATTTCTCAAGCGGTTCTTTCCGCGTATTCGCACACGACCTTGGAGGATTTCCTTGGGCATTTCAGGGTGCGGGAATATTTCCGCAGTGTGGCGGGGGGTCGGGATCATTATGCGGAGGGGAAAGTGGGCCAAGGATTGCAGATGTTGGAAG
>CAIVGD010000024.1 GCA_903905395.1 uncultured Verrucomicrobiota bacterium | reverse complement strand
GGCAGGTTGACAGGGCATCTGGTTTCCCTGCTTACCGTGCTGAAGGGTCTGCCTCTGACCTACAACCGGGACTTGCAGGAGGATAAGGAGTGCGTCTTTGACGCGGCGGATACGATCAGGGCCTCGTGGGAGGTGATGACGAAAGCCGTTGGCTCGATCGAGGTGGATGCAGGGGCGTGTGTGTACGCGGCTGCGGCTCCCGAGCTGTTGGCGACCGATGTGGCCGATGAGTTGGTGAGGTCGGGAATGGCTTTCCGGCAGGCGCATCAGGTGGTGGGGGCGGCGGTGAAGAGGGCGGAGGAGAGAGGAACACGAATTGATCGGCTGGATCGGGGTGATTGGGATGCGTTGGCAAAGGGAAGCGGCGAGGCGGCTGAAAAGGTGTTGGGCGGAAGTTCACCTTTGGCGCGGTTGCGGAAAGCCTTGCAGGCGCGGAGCGCGGTGATTGGGGCTCCGAGTTTATCCGGGGTGCAAAGGGAATTAAACAAATGGAGCAGGAAACTGCGATGAGTGCGCCCACCCGAGGATCCTCCCCGTCAAGATCCGCCCCGAAAGCGATCGCGAAGTCCGCTTCGAGCGGTCCGCCCAGGAGGTCGGGCAACACTCCTTATCTGGATATTCCGCCGCACACCCGGAATGTGCTGATCGTGGTTGCGGTGGCTGGAATGATCTGTGCGGTCGTGGGAAGTTTGATGGCGAAGCAGGGAACCCACGTCGAACCGGACAAGATAGTCCACTTTGTCGGCTACACCTTGCTCGGAACTTTGATGATCATGGGACTTCGGCCGATCCTCTGGCCGCTGGGGATGTTATTGGTGGCGGGGATGAGTGCCGCGCTGGAAATGATTCAGCCGCTTTTTGGGCGCTCGATGGATTTCCAGGGTGATTTCACAACCAATTGCATGGCAGTGGCGACGGGCGCCGGGGTGGGGATGCTGGGGCGTTGGATCTGGTCTTACATTCGGACGGAGGCGAGCAATGCGGAAATCCGGCGGGCGACTTTGGGATTCGCGGATGGCCAGGTGATTTTCCGTCATGGAGAACAGAGTGATAAATTTTATATCATCCGCAGTGGTCAGGTGATTTTGACAAGGGAGGCGAATGGCGTTACGACGGAAATTGCGAAGGCGGGTCCGGGCGAGGTGATCGGAGAAATGGGGGTTTTGCAAAATCTGCCGCGAGCCGCGACGGCCACGGCGAAGGGGAGATGCTGGCTGTACGGGATGACTGTGCAGGATCTGATGGACAAAAGGGCGGATGGGCAGGATCACCCAGGGAGCATTGTTTCGCGGGTGTTGGCCCAGCGGTTGCGAAAAACGAATGAAAAACTGGAGGCATTTGAGAAGGGCGGCGGGGCCGGGGATCTTGTACCTGAGGCGACTCCCGCACTGGCGGCTCAGCCGGCGGTAACGAGTCCCATGCCAATCCGTGCACCGGCGGGATCCCCTGGGTCTAAGATTCTTTTGCGGATGGGATGGCGAACAGGGGATCATGTTACGTGGGGCAAAAACGTGACGGAACACAGTCTGCCTATGATTTTCGGCCGGAATCCAGGCCCCACCGGAGTGGCGGCTGGAACGGAGCTGGTCTTGCTGGAGGAAAATCCTCCTCAACGACTTTCGCCCATGCAATTCATGGTGGAGAGCAAAGACGGGGCCTTTTTTTTAAAGGATGAACAGAGTGAGATGGGGAACGAGGTCAGTGGGGTTTCT
Source organism: uncultured Verrucomicrobiota bacterium (assembly GCA_903905395.1). Classification (GTDB taxonomy): domain Bacteria; phylum Verrucomicrobiota; class Verrucomicrobiia; order Methylacidiphilales; family Verrucolacustridaceae; genus Verrucolacustris. Next base: position 11,125 of record CAIVGD010000024.1, on the reverse strand, counting down.
GTGGGGCTGGCCGCCGGGGTTACCCAGGTTCAATTACCCGCCGGAACGCACGTGCTCATCGCTGGTGGGGAGGGGTCCCCGTATGTGATGGCTCTGGAGATTCCGGTTATGGGGTGAGGCGCAGGTTATTGAAGAAAGCGTTGGCTTCCGAGTCGCGATTAAAAATTCCGAAGCTGTCGATGGTGGATCCTGCGTTGCCGCCCAGCTTGCGGTCTTTAATTTCCACCGGAGAACCCCCGCCGAGAGGGGTGAGTTTAAGGTCGTAGGTCTCGGGAGTTTTGAGGGTGAATTCCAGCCGGACACCTCCGATCGGTATGGCAAATCCCGAGTCACTGGAGTCGCTACCATCAAATATCTGATAGTTCATTTTCCCTTCCAAGGCGGTGAATTCAAAGCGGGCGCCCTGATTGTAATCTCCAGGTTTTTCAGATTGGCTCCCGTTCCGCAAGGTAAGGCCAATGGAACCGGTAGAGCCGGAGTTGGATTTTGGGGTCGGTGTGATGACATCGAGAGCGAAGGTTTGGTTGGGGGTGAGTGGGGAGGAGAAAGAGCGGAAAGCGCAGGTTTCCTGAAATCCCTCTCCATCGGCGAAAATAGCCCAGGCCTTTCCAGAGGAGGCCAGAGGGGTAATACCGGGTTTTTCCTTGTCCTGGGCGAGGTAGAAGCCGGCGTACGATTTTGTTTCGGGATTGCCGTTATTGCGGAGGATCCACTTGCCGAATCCCGTGCCGCCACTGGATTCCTCTTTCCAGGAGGGATCGTAAGCCGGATCAGCGGCGGTATCACCGCGCCCTCCTGAGGTGGGGGCGGGCGAGGTTGCGGGAGATGGTTCGGAAGGTGGAGAATCGACTGCGGGGGCGGGAGCGGATGTGCCGAAGAAAGGGCCGTCTTTGGTGAGGACGTCGAGTTTGTCCTTATTCTCGCGGATGATCTTTTCCATATTTGAATCCGGCGGCTCGAGCATGAACAGGGGTAAAATCACACGCTGACTCTTCCCTTTCTTTGTAACCTCATATTTCGCGCCCTGTTTTTCGATCAGCAAAACAAAGGCGAAATTTCCGCCCCCAATCGCCTTGGGATCCCCCTGTTCGACAAGCAAAACATCCAATTGATGGGACTGTCCTTTCTTTAGATTGATCCATTCCCCTTGGCGCAACCGGGCCCAAGGTTTATTGGCGTCGATGGTGGGAAAAAACTCGAGCACCGCATCGCTTTGTTTGTCATCCCGTTCGGCGTAAGAGAGAAAAGGAACCCAGTTGCCCTCGAATTTTACCGAGCCGTCGATCATGGCGATGATGCTTTCGTCCCCAAGGCCGACAAAGCGGTAGAGTCCATCCTCGGGGGCGGCAAAGCTACCAGTGTAGTGGATGATGAAGTTATTGGGTTTGACCTTGCCTTTGACTCCGAATGTTTCCGGAGCCTTGCCCGCCTCTTGCAGTGGAATAAAGAACTGCGTCGCAAAAAACTTTTTGTCCACCCGGTAAAACTCGGACAAGGAGCTAGCCCGGAAGCGATTTCGGATAATCTTCCGCACAGCTTCGGGGAAGCTTTTCTCGTCAATCCCGGAAGGTTTTTTCCCGTCCGCCTTGAGTTTGAGGTCGTACATCGTGCCTTCCAATTCCCCGCCCATTTTTTCGCTGAAACCGAAGAGAGTGGATTTGGCGGTGCGTCGCCCCTTCCCACTCCCACCGCTACCTCTAGAGCCGGTGCCGGTCCCGCCGGATCCTTGACCTGGGTTGGACGCGCTTAGTTTGGCGGGTGCGGATGGGGCAAAGGACGGAACGGAGGACGGGGTGGAGAGGGCGAGAATATCGGTACTGTTGTCTGTTTCAGTTGGAGTAGGGTTGGCATCCGACATGGCGGTGGAAGGCTCTTCCGGGGTGTTATCGTCGGGGGAGGGAGGGGCGGCGGATTCAGCTCCGGGATCTCCGGAATCGACATTCTCGCTGGTAAAAATGGCCAGCGGATTGCCGCCCTTAAAAACGACCACGCCACCGACGGTAACAAGTGCAAGGATGTGAACCGCAACGGCGATGAAGAACGGGGTGGAGGTGATGATTGCGGCAAGAGCCACCAACTTTTTTTTCTGAGAACTTGTTTCCGCCTGGTCTCCGGCTTTGGCGGGTTTGCCGGGTTTGAGTGGGGCGGTAGGTGGCACGGCAAAAATCTAACCTTTTTGTTGCTGTGAATCTAGCCGATCTCAACGCCCGCAGAACACGTCAGAGGGGAGGCTACGGAGGGTCTGGGGCGGAGGGCGGTGGATTTTGGAATCGATGAGCGGGCGCGGGGACGTAAGGTGAGTTGAGATGGCCGACACGATGTTTACCCACACATTGAACGAGTCCCAAGTCCAGCGCTTGCGCGAATTGATTGAGATCAAGGGTTTTAAAATCTCTCCGTTGGAGTACGGGCATTTCACGGCGCGCAAGGGGAAGTGCATTTTGCATGCGTACTTAAGCGGCAAGCTGGTGGTGGCGGGCAAGGAGGCGCGGGAGTTTGTCGAGTTCACGTTGGAACCGGAGGTATTGGGGGAGGCGAGATTGGGTTACGAGAAGATCCGGAATCCTGAGATGTACGCCCCTCACTTCGGCGTGGATGAGAGCGGGAAGGGGGATTTATTTGGACCGCTGGTGGTGGCCGGGGTTTATGTGAATGAGAAAATTGCGGATCAACTCATCGCGGCGGGGGTGCGCGACAGCAAAACGATCACGAGTGACAAAAAGATTGCGGAGTTGGCGGAGGAGATCGCCAGGACGGTGGGGAACGCGCGGGAAGTGGTGACGATTGGCCCGGCCAAGTACAGCGAGTTGTACAAGAAATTCGGAAATTTGAACCGAATGCTGGCTTGGGCGCATGGGAGGGTGATTGCGAATCTGCACGGCAAGGTGCCGGATTGTCCGAGGGCTTTGTCGGATCAGTTCGGCGATCCACGGTTGGTGGAGGGGGAACTTCGTAAGCAGGAGGTGGAGATCAAGTTGGAGCAGAGGACCAAGGCGGAGAGTGATATTGCGGTGGCGGCGGCGAGTATTCTGGCGCGGGCGGAATTTGTCCGTCAATTGGCCAAACTATCGATGGAGGCGGGCACCGAGTTGGCGAAGGGTTGTGGGGCTGGGGTGAAGAAACAGGCGGAGGAGATTTTTCAAAAAAAGGGTCGCGAGGGATTGGCCAGGTTGAGTAAAACGCACTTCCGCACCTTTGCGGAAGCGGTGGGAGATCCGGTCGCTCCCAAGGTGGAGTGGAGGAAGAAATCGTAAAGGCTTTTCAACGGGAATAGCAGGCGAGGATCGGGTCTGAAAAATAGTACTTGGCGACTTACGGAAAGTGCCTAGAGGTAAAGAGATATGGAAAACCTGACCAAAAGAGATCTCGTGGTGCGGATCAGCAATGAGACTAATCTCGTCCAACAGGACGTGTTGAAGGTCATCCAGTTCACGCTGGATCACATCAAAGAATCCCTCCTAAAAGGGGACGCGGTACAGCTCCGCAACTTTGGTGTGTTTGAGATTAAGATCCGCAAGGCGAGAGTCGGTCGGAACCCGAACAAACCGGAAACGGACGTACCGATTCCGGCCCGGGCGGTGGTGAAGTTCAAAGCGGGCAAGGAGATGAAAGCGGAGTTGATTCGTAATTCCGCAAAGTTGGCTGCGATCATCTCGGCTCCTAGGAACACGCCCCCTCCGGCGGAGTCCTGACGGTCCGCTCCGGGATCGGAGCGGCGACATGACGGGTCAACCTCTCCCGGGGTTTAGGGATTTTTTCCCCAAAGAGCATTCCGCTCTGCGTTCCATCTTTCAGGCTTGGCGGGAAGCGTCGCGGCGGAGTGGTTTTTCGGAGTATGAAGGGCCGGAACTAGAATCTCTGGATCTGTACAAGGAAAAGTCAGGGGACGAGATCGTCGGGCAGTTATACCATTTCAAGGACAAGGGAGATCGCGAGGTGGCGTTGCGACCTGAGATGACTCCGACCTTCGCCCGGATGGTGGCGAGCCAGCACCGGAATTATCGCAAGCCGATCAAGTGGTTCAGCGTGCCGCGTCTTTTCCGTTACGAGAGACCCCAGCGCGGGCGGCACCGCGAACATTACCAATGGAACTGTGACGTGGTGGGGGAAAAATCGGCGGCGGCTGAGGCGGAGCTGATCTCCACTCTCTGTCTCGGGCTTTCTCTGCTTGGGTTGGGGCCGAAGGATGTGGTGGTGAAGATCAGCGACCGAAGTTGGTGGGACAGTTTTCTCGCGAAACATGGGGTAGGAGAGAAGGAGAAGCCGGACGTCCTGCGGATTCTGGACCGGATGGAGGGGTCGACTCCCGAGCAGAGGAAGGAAAAGCTGGGGGTGTTGGCGGGGCCAGTGGAGGACGCTTGGGAGGGGAGGGGGGGTGATTCGCCTGCTCTGATGGAGGTGCGCAAGGGGGTGGAGGCTCTGGGGTATGGGGAGTGGTGCGAGACTGATCTGCGAGTGGTGAGGGGGTTGGCCTATTACACGGGAGTGGTTTTTGAGGTGCATGATCGATCGGGGAAACTGCGGGCGGTGGCTGGAGGTGGGAGGTACGACGATCTTTTGAAAAAATTGGGCGGGGAGGATCTGCCTGCGACAGGTTTTGGTATGGGGGATGCGGTGCTTGCCGAACTGCTAAGGGAGAAAAACATCCAGAGCGTGGAACCGAGCGCCGCGGAGATTTTTGTGGTGGCCGAGGCGGGAGAGAAAGCCATGGGGCTGGCTTTGGTCGGACAATTACGGCGCGGCGGTTTTTGCGCCGACTACGATCCCGGTGCCGGAAAGCTGGGGAAACAGCTGGAGTTGGCCGAGGCCAAAGGCGCGCGCTGGGCTCTGCTGGTAGGACGAGAATCGGCGGAAGGTAAGTTCGGGCTGAAGGAATTGGCGACGCGGCGGCAGGTGGAGGTGCGGTGGTCCAAGGGTCCAGACGGAAATATTTGCCTTGAGCCCAACCCGGGGGAGTGGGCGAAGGTGGTGGGGTCATGAAACGAAGCCATTCTTGTGGGGCCCTGCGTGGGGCTGATGCTGGAAAGGAAGTCATCCTGGCCGGTTGGGTGTCGGGACGGAGGGATCATGGGGGGGTCATCTTTATCGATCTGCGGGATCGCGAGGGCTTGACCCAGATTGTTTTCAATCCATCCCTGTCCTCGGAAATATCCGAGTTGGCGCATACCCTGCGCTCTGAATTTGTGGTGAGGATTGTGGGGAAGGTTTCTCCGCGGCCTGAGGGGACAAAAAACTCCGCCCTCGCAACCGGGGATGTGGAGGTACTGGCTTCCCAGTTGGAAATCCTCAATCCCAGCGAGACACCTCCCTTTCCGCTGGATGAAGAGGGTGTGAACGAGGATTTGCGCCTGCGATACCGGTATCTGGATCTGCGCCGCGAGAGCATGGCTAAGGCTCTGCGGGCCCGCCATCAGGCTGCGCTGGCGATCCGCCGTTATTTGGACGCGCAGGGATTTCTGGAGATCGAGACGCCGATTCTTTTTAAAAGCACCCCCGAAGGCGCGCGCGAATATCTGGTGCCTTCCCGCATCAACCCCGGCCGTTTTTACGCGCTCCCGCAATCCCCACAGCAGTTCAAACAACTGCTCATGGTGGGTGGCGTGGAGAAGTATTTCCAGATCGCGCGCTGTTTCCGGGATGAAGATCTGCGGGCTGATCGCCAACCCGAGTTCACCCAGATCGATCTGGAGATGTCATTCATCGAGCGCGAGGACATCTATGCGTTGATTGAAGGATTGGTGAAGACGGTTTGGAAAGAGGTCAAAGGAATCGATCTCCCTACTCCGTTTCCGCGGGTGAAGTATAGGGAAGCCCTCGATTTGTACGGAGTCGACAAACCGGATCGGCGTTACGGGCTCACGCTGGTGGATTTCACGGAAACTTTCCGGACATCCACATTCAAGGTGTTTCAATCGGCGGTGGCGGCGGGTGGAGTGGTAAAAGCTTTCAATGCCAAGGGACTCGCGATGGTGACGACGGGGCAGATCGAGGATTTGACTAACTTGGCAAAATCCCACGGAGCCAAGGGGCTGGCTTGGATAAAGGTGGAGAAGGGGGAATGGAAATCCCCGATCGTGAAGTTTTTCAGTGAAGCGGAAAAGAAAACGCTCACGGAGAAGTTGAAAGTGGAGGAAGGGGATCTCCTTCTTTTCGGGGCGGACCAGTGGTTGGCGGCGTGTGAGGTGCTCGGTTTTGTGCGGATCAGATGTGCGGAGTACTTGGAGAAGGCCGGAAAACTGAAGCGGGATCCCGCTCACCTCGATTTTCACTGGGTGGTGGATTTTCCTCTTCTGCGCAAGGATCCTGAACATCCGAACATGGTGGCGAGCCATCATCCCTTTACCGCCCCAGTGGAGGAGGATCTGCAGTGGCTCGAATCGGAGCCCGAGAAAGTCCGTGGTCAGCACTATGATCTGGTTCTCAACGGGGTGGAGTTGGGGGGGGGGAGCATCCGGATTCATAAAGGCGAATTGCAGGACAAAGTCTTCCGGGAGATTTTGAAAATTCCGGCAGACATGGTGACGAGCCGCTTTGGCTACATGATCGAGGCGCTGAAGTTCGGGGCTCCGCCGCACGGTGGAATTGCCCTGGGGTTTGACCGCCTGATGGCCCTCCTTTTGGGGCAGGAGAGTATTCGCGACGTGATTGCTTTTCCCAAGAATGCCCGTGGGCAAGACGTGATGAGTGGTTCGCCGGCCGAGGTCACGGCACGGCAGTTGAAGGAAATACACATCCAGGTGGAAGGGGTCTCGGGTAGTTGAAAATCAGCACCTTGCGAAAACTGGGAACCTGAGTAGGTTGTCCACATGGACGATTTTCGCCCCCCTCTAAAGATAATTTCCTATCTAAAACCCCACTGTGGGTGGAGCCGTGGAGTCCGCGCCGTGATGGCGAAGTATCATCTCGCGCATGAGGAGCGGGACATCATGAATGACCCACAACAAAGGGCCGAGATGATTCAAAAAAGCGGGCAAGAGCTCTCGCCCTGTGTGGAAGTGAACGGCCACATGTTGGCCGATGTGAGCGGGGACGAGGTGGAAACTTGGCTTCTGGCACAAGGATTGGTCAAACCCACCGGCGCGATGTCAGGGGTGGCCACCGATCGGGGGTGTTCCGACGCGGAACACACCGAGCAACGCGGGGAAATTCCGGTGGATTTCCGAGGATAAGAGGATGCTAAACGCCTCGCACGATGACATGCAGGCGAAGGCAGTGGAAAAAATTCTGGCCGGGGATGATGCCGATATGGCGGATCTCACGATGCGGGAGTTGCGTTGCCAAAAAGATACGTGCGGCGATCTTATCAAAAAGCTGGCCCATGCCGAAAATCCCAAGGTGCAGTCGCGTGCCCGCTTGATTCTGCGGTTTTGGGGAAACATGAAGCGGCGGGATGATTCCTCGGAAAAGGTCATTCCGGAACTATCGACGTGGGAGGATTTGGAGAGCTTCTGTTGGCAATTGGCGGAAATCGAGGATCCCAGGATCAATCTGATGCAGGAGATGGCTTACCTCGACGATTTGGGGGTGCAGGTGGAGAAAAATCTGCCCCAGCGGAGCATTTCACCCTGCGATTCGATCTCCGCTCTCCGGCAGGTTCTGGCGCGGCGGGAAGGATTTCGCGGGAATTTGGACGACTATTTCGCCCCAGCCAACAGCTACCTTCACCGAGTGCTGGAGACGAAGCTAGGCATCCCGTTGACCCTGGCCCTCGTGTACATTTTTGCCGGGCAAAGGGCGGGGGTGGAGGTGTACGGACTCAACACGCCTGGACATTACCTCGCCGGGATTGGTGGAGTGGTGTTCGACCCCTTTCACGGGGCGGCGGTGATGTCTGCGGACGATCTTTCAGCAAAATTCGGCACAGAACGCCGTTGCTGGGCCAACCCGATGTTCATGCGGGCCACTCCCAGGGACACGGCCGAGCGGATGCTGATCAACCTCGTAAACAGTTACAGTCGTTTTGGGGACGAGGCACGGCATTCCCGCATGGTGGCCTATCTCCAGATGATCGAGGAAAGTTTCGGGTGAGGTGCTCTACCAATCTCCTGCCTTGATGCGGGCGATGCTTCGACCATCACAGTGGTGACTTGCAGTGAGGTAGATATCTAGGAGGAGAAAGAGGTCAGAGTGAGAGGTCAGAGTGAAGGGGACTGGGGGGAAGGCTGGACCGACCGAGCCTGCACCTTGAGACGGATCCGGCGCTGGTCGATGATTGCGATTGCTTTTGGGGTAGATGTTTCCGTATGTTGGATGGGATGCCCGCTGCGACCGAACTTGATGAAGTAACAACTATGGAAGAAACACAGGATCTCGACCCCAAACTTCAGGCAAAACTAGACCAACTAGCTCCAGGTTCCTACTGCCGGCACCGCAGTTGGGGGGTAGGAAAAATCACCTCCAAGGACGATGCCATAGGGTCTTTCACAATTGATTTCCGTTCGAAGAAGGGGCATCCGATGGAGTTCGCTTACGCCGCGGAATCCCTCAAGCCCTTGGGAGACGATCACCTCGAAGCCCGGGTATTGCGCGAGCCCGACGCAGTGAGGAAATTGTCCTCCGACAATCCGGGGGATTTCATGATATTGGCGGTGACAAGTCTGGGTCGGGAGGCCACGGGAGCTCGTTTGGAGGAGGCTCTCGTCCCCCATCTATTCAAAGCCGATGGGTGGAAGAAATTCTGGGAAGCTGCCAAACGCGCGATGCGCAAGGATCCTCGCTTTGTAATCCCAGGCAAACGTGTGGAAGCGATCCAGTATTTGGAGTCAGCCCCCGATGCGAAGGCGGGAGGATTGGAGAATTTGCAGGAAGCGGTGGGAGCGAAAAGGGTCATCGAGGCTCTGGAAAAACTTCAAAAGGGAAGAAACGCCGGTGAATTAAAAAGTCTGTCCGAGGAAGCTTTCAAACTTATCGAAGCCGCCGCCCTAAAAATTCCCAAGAGCCAGATGAGTCAGGTGGCCGAATTGGCCCTCGCCCGATCGGAATTTGCCGCGGCGGCCGGACTACCTGCGGAGCCGGGAATCATTCTGCGGGGAATTTTGCCTGTGGAACCGAATCGGCTCGCGATCGTGATCGAAGCTTTGCCGGCAGGCAAACAGCCCCGTTTCACCGAACTCGCGGCGAATCAGATGGGCGAGAGATGGGCCGAGCTTTTCTTCGCGCTTTTGCCACGGGCCTCAGGGCGCTTGATGGACGCGATCACGGCTCGTTTCAAAAAAGCCAATCGTCTTGGAGAACTGGAGGGCGCCCTGGATCGGCTCCTCCGCGAGCGTCTCACCCATCCCGATCTGATTGTCTGGCTCTGCCGTAACCGCACGGGAGAACTTTCGAAGATGACTGGCCCATCCCTTTTTATGACCGCCCTCAATGTTCTCGAGAAAGAACAACTTTCCGATTCCAGCCGTGGCACCCGCCTGCGGGATCTCCTCCTCGAAGACAAGGATCTGGTTCGCGATCTGCTGGCACCCGCCTCGCCCGAAGAGGTGAGGGATGTGACCCGGGCGGCTCTGGCCTCGACGGCCTTTGAGGAGCTCGATAAGCGGTCGCTGATCGGCGCGCTGGTGAAACTCTATCCGGAAGTGGGGAACATGGTCGCCGGGGAAAACCGGGCGATGGCCGTTGAGGCACCCATCGTGAGTTGGGAGAGTCTGGAAAAGCGCAAGGCGGAGTTGGAGGAGATCACCCTCAAGAAGATTCCGGCCAACAGCAAGGAGATCGGGGTGGCGCGTTCCTACGGGGATCTCAAGGAAAATCACGAATTCAAGGCGGCGAAGGAAATGCAGTCCGTGTTGATGCGCCGAAAATCCGATCTGGAGGCGATGATTGTATCCGCCCAAGGCACCGATTTCAGTGGAGTGAAAACCGGCGAGGTGGGCATCGGCACAGTGGTGGAGTACGCGCTCGCTGACGGGGCGGAGAAGAAAACGATCTCCATCTTGGGCGCCTGGGATAGCGATCCGGATAATGGAATTATCTCCTATCAGACCGCAGTGGCGCAGGCTTTGATGAATCGCAAGGCAGGCGACACAGCCGAGTTGCCTGGTGAGAGCGGGGCGCGAATCAAAGTCATCATCCAATCGATCCGGGCTTACCGGAGTTAGGGCGGGTCCTCTCCATCTTTGCTTTTATGAAAACAACCATTCAGACCATAACGGCACGGGAAGTCATTGATTCCCGTGGAAACCCCACCTTGGAAGCCGATGTCATTCTCGAGGGGGGATCCTTCGGTTCCGCCATGGTCCCCAGTGGGGCGAGCACTGGAATTCACGAAGCCCTCGAACTGCGCGATGGAGATGCCAAGCGGTACGGAGGCAAAGGGGTGTTGAAGGCGGTGGCCAATGTGAAGGACAAGATCGCGCCCATTTTGAAGGGGAAAGACGCCGCGGATACGAAGGTGATCGACAAGCTCATGATCGATCTCGACGGGACTGCCAATAAAAAATCGCTCGGGGCGAACGCGATCCTAGGGGTTTCCTTGGCGGCGGCGCGGGCGGCGGCGGCGGCCCATGGGCAACCCCTGTACCGATGGCTCGGCGGAGAGAAGGCCAATGTCCTTCCCGTGCCGATGGCGAACATTATTAATGGTGGAGCCCATTCAGACGCGCCGATTGATTTTCAGGAGTTCATGATCGTGCCCCGTGGTCTGCCGACCTTCCGCGAGGCAATCCGTTGCGGGGCGGAGATTTTTGCCGCCCTGAAGAAAATCCTGCATGACCGCAAACTGGGGACGGCGGTGGGTGACGAAGGCGGTTTCGCGCCGCGTTTTGAATCCACTGAGGCGGCTCTCGGGGTGATAGCGGAGGCGGTGGAAAAAGCCGGCTACAGTCTTGGTAAGCAGGTTTTTCTAGCCCTCGATGTGGCAAGCAGTGAATTTTTCGACGGCAAAACCAAGGAATATGTTTTCAAGAAATCGGATAAGCGTCGGCTGACGGCGGCACAGCTGGTCGAGTTCTATGCCCAGTTGCAAAAGAAGTATCCGATTGTCTCGATTGAAGACGGGGCGGCTGAGGAGGACTGGGACGGGTGGAAAATCCTCACGCAAAAACTGGGGGCCACGACGCAGTTAGTCGGGGATGATCTGTTTGTGACCAATGTCGAGTTTCTCAAGAAAGGCATCCGCGAAAAGGTG
>CAIVGD010000023.1 GCA_903905395.1 uncultured Verrucomicrobiota bacterium | reverse complement strand
GCTGGTCCAACGGCGATCCCATCACCGCTTCCGATTATCGCTACAGCTGGCTCCGCGCCCTCGATCCCGCCACGGGTTCGCCTTACTCCGAAATCCTCTACTTCATCTCCGGCGCCGAGGAGTACCACGCAGGAAAAGTTCCCGCCGAAGCGGTTGGCCTCGAAACCCCCGACGATCGCACCCTCCGCGTACGCCTCAATCACCCCACCCCCTTCTTTCCCGCACTCACCTCCTTCACCACCTACCTCCCAGTCCATCGGGCGACGGTGGAAAAATATCGCGACCGCTGGACACAACCCGAACACTGGGTCGGCAATGGCCCGTACCGTCTTCTCGATTGGAAAATAAACGACCGTGTCGCCCTGAAAAAAAACCCTCTCTATCACACCCCCGCCCGTGTTCATCTCAACCGTATCGACGCTTTGGCCGTGAATCGCGCCAGTACCGCTTTCAATCTCTACTCATCAGGGCAAGTCGACGTACTCCTGGATAAGGGTCTCATTCCTTCCCTCATCCTTCCCCAACTCCGCGGCCGTCCCGATTTTCATCCCGGCCCCCTCCTCGCCACCTACTTCTACCGCTTCAACGTCACCCGCCCCCCATTCCAGGATGTCCGGGTTCGTCGCGCCTTCGCCCTCGCCCTCGATAAAGAAGCCATCACCGACAAGATCACTCGTGGCAACGAACCTATCGCCCAAGCCCTCACCCCGCGCGGCATCGCCGATTACCAACCTCCGGAAGGACTTTCCTCCGATCCCGCCACCGCTCGCTCTCTCCTCCGCCAAGCAGGATTCCAAGACGGAAAAGGTTTTCCCAGGGTCTCCCTCCTCTACAACAAATCCGAATTAAACGAACAGATCGCCGTGGAAATTCAAGCCCAGTGGAAACGCGAGCTCGGCGTCGAGATCGACCTCCGAAATCAGGAATGGGCCACCTACCTTCGTTCCTTGGATGAACTCGATTTCGATATCGCCCGCTCCAGTTGGGTTGGCGATTACGACGATCCCAACACCTTCCTCGATTGCTTTGTCACAGGCCGCGGAAACAACCGTACCGGTTGGTCTGACCCCAAGTACGATTCCCTTCTCGCCTCAGCCCTCGCCGAATCCAATCCCGCTCGTCGTCTCCAACTTCTTCAAAACGCCGAAACTATTCTCGTCGCGGAAGCCTTCCCCATCATTCCCATCTACCATTTTGTCGGTTGCCTCATGTTCGATTCTGAAAAGTGGGATGGCCTCTATCCAAACCTCCTCGACGACCACCCTTTCTCAGAGATAAGCAAGCGGAGCATTCCTAAATGAATCTTGTTCCACGTCATGCCTTGCGCGAAGGATGGTCGGACTAAAATCCATGCTCACGTTTTTAATCCGCCGCCTCCTCTCCTCCGTGCCCGTGGCCTTGGCGGTCATCATCATCTGCTTTCTCCTCGTCCGCCTCGCCCCGGGCTCACCCTTTTCATCCGAACGCGCCCTCGATCCCGCTACCCGACAGATCCTCGAGACCAAATACGGTCTGTCCGGCTCTCTTCCCACCCAACTCCTCAGCTACGTCGGCAACCTCGCCCGCGGCGACCTCGGCGATTCTCTCAAATTTCGTGGTCGCTCCGTTGGCGAAATCATCGCTCAGTCCCTTCCCCGCTCCCTGCTCCTTGGTTCCATTTCCTTCACCCTTGCCCTACTTTTCGGAATTCCCCTCGGAGCTTGGGCCGCCGCCCGACACGGACGAGGTGCCGATACGTTCCTCAACGGCCTGGCCCTCCTCACTCTCTCCATTCCCACCTTTGTTCTGGCTCCCGTGGCGGTGCTTCTTTTTTCGTTCTATTTCCATCTTCTTCCACCCGCAGGGTGGGGAACTTCCGCTCAACTCCTTCTTCCCGCACTCTGCCTCGCCCTCCCCTTTGTCGGAGTCTGCGCCCGACTCACTCGCTCCGGCCTGCTGGAAACTTTGGGAGCCGATTTTATCCGTACCGCCCGTGCCAAAGGAGTATCCGAGCAAGCTCTTGTCCTCCTCCATGCCCTTCGCCCCGCAATCCTCCCCTTGGTCGCATATGCAGGTCCCCTCGCCGCCAACATCCTCACTGGCAGTCTGGTCATAGAAGAAATCTTCGCCATCCCCGGAGTCGGCCAGTTCTTTGTCAGCGGGGTTATGAATCGCGATGTCTTCCTTGTCTCCGGAGTCGTCCTGATCTACTGCCTCCTTCTTCTTTTCTTTAACCTGGTGGCCGATTGGCTCACCGCACTGCTCGACCCCCGCATCAGCCTCTCGTCATGAAACTCCGCGGCCTTATCTTTTGTCTGGGACTGCTTGCCATCATCGTGCTCGCCGCCGTCTTCGGCCCTTACCTCAGCCCTTACGGAGTGGGTGACCTCTCCGCCGCTCGTCTGGATCCGCCTAGCTCTGCTCACTGGCTTGGCACCGATATGCATGGCCGCGATCTTCTCACACGACTCCTCTCAGGGGCGCGCATCTCCCTGCTTGTCGGCTTGGTGGGTGCCTCCATAAGCCTGCTCGTGGGCGTGACCTACGGTCTCGTGGCCGGTTATCTCGGAGGCCGAACCGATAACGCCATGATGCGTTTCGTCGATATTCTCTATGCCCTCCCGCGGATCGTCCTCGTCATCGTCTTGATCAGCCTATTCGATTTGAAATTAAAACATCTTCTCGATGGATCGTTCCTCGCCCCTCTCGCTTCCTATGCCCGTCTCCTGCTCCTCTTTGTCGGCTTGGGTTTGGTGGAGTGGTTGACGCTGGCCCGGATCGTCCGCGCCCAAGTCCTCTCCATCAAGGAACGTCCCTTCGTACTTTCGGCCCGTTTGATCGGTCAAAATACCCCCACAATTCTTTTCCGTCAGATCCTTCCGCAGGTTTTGCCCATCGTCCTCACATACCTCACCCTCGCCTTACCGGCCGTAATCCTCGAAGAATCCTTCCTCAGCTTTCTCGGACTGGGCGTCCAAGCCCCGCTGGCGAGTTGGGGCACCCTGCTGGCCGATGGCGCCGCAATGCTCAACCCCATCACCACCCCTTGGTGGCTCCTCGTCTTTCCCGCCCTCACCCTCTCGACGTCACTCCTGCTCTTAAACTTTTTAGGGGATCAGTTGCGTAGTCAGCCAAAGAATTAAACCCGCACCTGAAATCCGGCCCTCCTCCGCTTTCCGCCTCAACCCGCCTTTGCGCCGCGTGCGGTATGTGCTGTAACGGGGTGCTCTTCCACTCCGTTCAACTCCAGTCCGATGACCCCACCCGCCAACTCTCCGCCTTGGGGTTGAAGATCAAAAAGAAAAAAGGTCAGACGTTTTTCCTTCAACCCTGCCCAGCTCATCGTGAATCCAGTTGCGCGATTTACGAACAGCGACCCAATCGCTGTCG
>CAIVGD010000022.1 GCA_903905395.1 uncultured Verrucomicrobiota bacterium | reverse complement strand
GTTGCCGGTGCCGAGGTGGAGATAAGAGCGGAGATGTTCTTCTTCGCGTCTGACGAGCAGGAGCATCTTGCAATGGGTTTTGAGGCCGACCAATCCGTAAACCACGTGGATACCGGCTTCCTCCATCTTTCTCGCCCACGCGATATTGTTGGCCTCATCGAAACGGGCTTTGAGTTCGACGAGCACGGTGACCTGCTTGTCGTTGTGAGCGGCCGCGATGAGGGCGTTGAGGACGGGCGAATCGCCACTCGTCCGGTAGAGGGTCATCTTGATGGCGAGGACTTGGGGATCGGTGGCGGCTTGTTCCAAGATGGAGACGATGGGGTGGAAACTTTCGTATGGGTGATGGAGCAGGATGTCGCCCCGGCGGATGGAATCGAAATCGTGCAAACCCGACGGTAGGGAAGAAGGGATAGCCGGAATGAAAATAGGATCGTGCAACTCGGGATACTTTCGCCCCGCCTCGGTGAGTGCAAAAAGCTGGGTGAGATTGACTGGCTCTGGCACGCGGTAGAGATCTTCGGGTGAAAGAGAAAGGCGACCGAGGAGGTAGGTTTCGACTTCGACAGGACAATCGACGCTGAGTTCTAGGCGAACGGCGGCTCCCCGGTTTCGTTTTTGGAGTTCCTCTTCGATGGTAAGGAGAAGATTCTGGGCTTCCTCCTCGTCGATATAGAGTTCGCTGTTGCGGGTGATGCGGGTGGGCCAGGCCCCATGAATTTTCATGCCGGGAAAGACTTCCCCGACAAAGTGACGAACAAGTTCGGAAAGAAGGATGAACTCTTTTTGGGTGGGATCCTCGGATGGCAAAGGGATGAGGCGTGGGATTCCCCGAGGGACCTGGACAAAAGCGTGTCGTGTGGATTCTTGGGAGCCAGGTTTGGCATAGAGGACGACGAGGTTTACCGATTTATTCAGAAGTTGTGGGAAGGGGTGGCTCGGATCGACGGCCAAGGGGGTGAGGATGGGAAGAATATCGCGGCGGAACATATTCCCGGCCCAGGCGATCCGGGTTTCACCGAGTTCCTTGAGTGGGCGAAGATGGATTCCGTAACCGGCCAGTTCTGGCAGGAGAGTTTCGTGCAGGAGTTGGTACTGGTCGGCGAACATGCGGAGAACCCGTTCGCGGATGGCTCCGAGAATCTCAGGCGGGCGAAGACCATCGGGTCCATGGACATCGCTACGGGTTTCCACGAGTTGTTTTAAGGCGGCGACGCGGATTTCAAAAAACTCGTCAAGATTGGAGCTTACGATCGTGAGGAACTTAAGCCGCTCCAGCAGGGGCTGGGTGGGATCCTGAGCCTCTTCGAGAACGCGCTGGTTGAATTCCAGCCAGCTCAATTCCCGGTTTAGGTATTGGGATCGTTGCAGGGGCATATGGGAAATAATGGCAGAAAAAGGCAGGAAAGACTAGGCGGGGTGTCGTTCCCACATTCCCAAGAATGTGAGAATGTCAGCGTAGATTTCGACCTCTGACCCCAAGTTTTTTTAAAACGCGATTCTAAAACGTTGGGCGTGAGCTGGTTGGATGGGCTAAAATTTGAATAAATTAAAAACCGATCTCTGAAAAGCGACCTCTGACCTCAAAATCACCCTGTCTTACGCAGGGGGAGGCAACAAATGGAGGATCACGTCCGGGGAAACCAGTTGGACATCGGCCGCCCGCTCGAGGAATGGAGAAACATCCGCCCGGGCTTTATTCCAGTCGGCGGTTTGCAACTTCTGCGATAACAGAGCCCGCCAGTCGGCACGATCGGACCAAGCGCCCGCCCCACCGGTCTGTCGGAGTGCGTTGCCGAGAAATTCTAGGTTCGGTGCTGGCCAGTGCGGATCAGAAAGGTACCAAGCAAGATCGTAGAGATCGCGACCCTTGGTGTAGCGTCGCGTTAGGATCGCGTGGATTTTTCCCGCCAAGAGCGATGCCTTATCATGGTGAAGCAGGTTGAGAATGACAAAACGGCGGATGAGGCGTGTGGCGGTCTGCGCACCGTCCGGAGGACGCATATCGATCTCAATTTTCACGCTAAGACTTTCGTGGCGATGCGGGGACAGGCCGAATTCGTGCAGTAACCCTGGAAAACTGACGAAGGCCGATGCCACCGCCTTTCCTTCGCGGATCTTGGCCTGGACCTCATAGGTCTCCCGTCGTAAGTCAGTCACCACGTCCGCGATTTGTGTGGAAAAGCGGGCATCTCCTCCTGGTGGAGTGATCGAGAAATCCAGATCCTCCGAGTAGCGCGGAAGATCGTAAAGAAACCGTAGCGCTGGGCCGCCGCAAAAAGCCCAGTTGGTAAACGCGCCGTGGTCCTGGAGGGAGAGAAGAATCCGCGCCTGAAGGAATTCGCGCATTCGGTTGCGTCGATGTAAATCATCGCCTGCCACTTCGAGTTGTCGCCGCAAAAGGGGTTTCATCGCTTTTTTCTAACCAACCCCGATGCCACGAGAATTTGCAGGCAGCGCTTCACTTTGTACGATCCGAGGCTTTCGGCCGTGCGGTTCAACTCCGCACGGGCCGGCAGGCGGGAGGGTTCGAGCCTTAATTCTTGGAGGAAACCTTCGTCGTCGGATCCCGGCGTCAAATAGAGCAGGTCGGTGAGGGCCTTGGCCGGAGATGCGAGGAGTGCGCTTTGACCCCGGCTCACTTCCGTCTCGGCGAAGCCGAAAAAAGAGGACGATCTGACATGACGAAAAAGAAAACGGCCAGAGCTTGTCTCGAACTCGCCGGGACGTCCTGGGGTCACGGCCGTGGTCACCGGAACATACTCGGGAATGATCCCGTAGTAAGCCAGAGCGGACTGGAGGCTGACATAAGATGATTTCCCGAGGAGGTTGGAAACGCGGAACGGGTGGGGTGCCGAGGCGGCATAGGGAGGGGCAAGAACATAAACCCCCCGCCGCAACTGGGAGACCCGACCCGATTGAATCCAACGACCGAGCTGTCGGCGAACCGTCCCCGGGTTGCTTTGGCCAGCGAGAATCAGACCGGTGGTGAAGATTGTCTCTCCATTAAGGACTTTCAGTAAGCAATTAAAATCCATGGCAATAACTAGACATAGTTGTCCTTTTAATGCAATACATATTTGCCAGTCATTTAGCTATTTGAATGACCTTTGTTTATTGAAAACCGACCTCTGACCCCAATTTTCACACCGGCAAAAAGTGGCCGCGGGAAAAGCTGACGATCGATTGGTCGGAGGATTCGTACCACTGGACGGGGGGATTGGTTTTGGCCCGGAGGCGTTGGCCTGCAAGGATGGTGTGAAGGACGCCCACCCCGTCGAAATAGAAGCCATTCTGATTTGTGGTCAGATGCTGAAAGAATCCTGGAAGGGTCGCTGAGGAGGCTTGCTCCCAGAGTTTCTTTTCCCACTTAGAAACCAGGGCGCGGACTTTTTTGTCCGCGGCAAACGGATGCTGAAAGCGTGGACCGACGTGGCATCCGTCGATGCTGGAAATCCAGGCGGTGTCTGGATCACCCGCCCCGGGTATTTCGGCGAGGGTCTTGGCAAAAATCGCCTCATGGGAAGTGGGGATCGGCGGCGCCCCCAACTCCACCACATCCTGAAATCCACCGCAAAGAATCGGAAGAATGGTGAAAGAGCGGTCAGGGAAAAAAAGATCCCGCAAGGCTTGCAGCCAGATGACGACAAATTCGATCGAGTGTTCGCCTTGAAATGCGCGGGCATCGCCCCCTACCGGGAAGGGGTAATGCGCAGACAGATCTGAGTAGAAGTCATGGTCGGCGGCCACTTTTCCCAGCGGGGTCTGGTAACCACAAGGCAGACAAGAAATCTCGTCCCGGGAGCGATGACCCACGCCAAGGATTATAACGCGGGAGGGAAACCAGTTTTTGTCGCGCCAAAGGGCGTAGGTCTCGGCGTAGAGATCGAAGTTCACCCGAAAATCGATGTGGGGAACGATTGGACAACGGAGATCGTGGCGGATCTTTTTGCTTGGGCGGACTTTTTTCAAACCGGCCGCAAAGTAACGAAGCGCTTCCTTCGGATCGGCGGGGTAGCACGATCCGGCAGAACGTGCCGTGAGTTGAGTGGGAGCGGGAGTCAGGCCTTGGGCAGGAGGGCTTCGACGGCTTTCCAATCGACAAAGTTGAGGAACTCGTCGATGTAGCCGCCACGGTTGGTGAAGAAGTCAGCGTAGTAGGCATGTTCGTACACATCGAGTCCGAGGATGGGAACCACACCCCAGACGGGGTAACTGTTCTGTGCGTCGCCGATGTAGTTGAAGAGTTTCTTGGTGGCGTGATCGTACCCGGTCCACGCCCAACCGCGGGCGGCGATGCCGGTGGCTTTGAGGTCTTTCTTGTAATTGTCGAATGAACCGAAGTCCTGATCGATGTGTTTAAGAATTCGGTCGGAGGGCTTGCCGTCACCGCCGAGAATGGAGAAGTAAAGTTCGTGATTCTTGAGACCGCCGATGGCGAAAGTGAAGTCCACCTTTAGAGAACGGACGCTGGAGTAGATTTGGTTGGCAACGGCGGGATTGGAGGGATCGGGCACGCCCATTTTTTCGAGCTCGGCGAGGAT
>CAIVGD010000021.1 GCA_903905395.1 uncultured Verrucomicrobiota bacterium | reverse complement strand
GATGGAATCAAAAGCTTTTGGCCCACCTTGAGGTGAGCGTCTTTGCCGATGGAGTTGGCTTTACAAATTGAGTCGGCGGTTAGTTTGATTTTATATTCCTCGCTGTAGGCCTGGGCGATCGAGCTGAGGGTGTCGCCCTTGGCTACGACGTGTTCGTAGCCCTCGCGTTCGGCTGGCTTGGTGGCGGGGACTGGCTTTTCTTTTTCCCGCTCCTTCCGTTCGGCCAGCAATTTGGAAACTTCCTCCAAAATGGCGGTGCGATCCTGCACAACTTTGGCCGAGGTGCTGGCCAAACTTTCCTTGAGTGACTGGGACTGTTGGCGGACCTCCTCGAGAATTTTCTCTAGGGCACTGAGCCGCGTCTGGATCTTATCGACCTGGGCATCCACGCGGTCCACTTGATCGGCGGCTTTGAGGATTTTGCGCCGTTCCATATCGGCGTCTTCCGCCGCACTCGGACTGGCTATCTGGGCGACGACCGGCCCAAGAGAGGCCACCCAAACCAATCCCACCGCGCCAAGCATCCATTTCATCTGGGGCATTATCACTCCCCTGTATCTTGCCCGACAAGCTTTTCAAATTCTTTTTGCGAAAGAATAGGGACCCCAAGGGAGCGGGCTTGACTGAGTTTCGAGCCAGCTTCCTCTCCGGCCAGGACGTAATCAGTCTTGGCGCTGACGGATCCTACCACCGAACCCCCGAGGGACTGGATCCGGCGGATAAACTCCTCCCTGGGTTGGTCGAGCGTGCCAGTGAGGACGAATTTCTTGCCAGAAAAGACACCGCCCCGTTCCGCCAGTTCCTCTTTTCGCGCTGTGAAATTAAGCCCGGCTTTTTCCAGGGAGACGAGCAACCGTCGGGTGGAGGGTTCCTGAAAAAAAGAGACGATCTCTTCGGCGACCTTTGGGCCGACATCGTTGATCTGGGTCAGATCGGAAACCGTGGCCGACGATAGTTTGGAGAGCGATCGAAAGTTCCTGGCGAGAGATTCCGAGAGAACCGCTCCGACTTGCGGGATGCCCAATCCAAAGATCAGACGCCAGAGCGGCCGACTTTTGCTGGCGGCGATGCCTTCCAACAAATTCGCGGCCGACTTTTCGCCCATGCGCTCGAGTCCCGCGAGCTGTTCGTCCGTCAGCCCGTAGATCTGGTCCAGATGCTGGATCAGTCCGGCATCGACGAGTTGCCCGACCATCACTTCGCCCATGCCTTCGATGTCCATCGCGCCGCGGTGGGCGAAATGCTGGAGGCGGCGCTTGAGCTGGCCCACGCAATCGCGGGAGCGGCATCGCAGGAATACTTCTTCCTTTGAGAGGGGGCCGCCACAGACCGGGCAGTGGCTTGGAACCGAGATGGGGCGGGAGTCGGATGGCCGTTTCTTGAGGTTGACGGAAATCACGGCGGGAATTACCTCTCCTGCTTTTTCAACAGTGACAAGATCCCCCACGCGAATGTCCTTGCGGGCGATCTCCTCGAAATTGTGGAGGGTGGCCCGGGCTACGGTGGATCCGCTCAGCAGAACCGGTTCGAGCTCTGCGACGGGTGTGATCACGCCGGTACGGCCGACTTGGAATGTGACGGAGTGGAGGCGGGTCTCCGCCTGCTCGGGCGCGTACTTATAGGCAATCGCCCAGCGCGGGGCTTTTCCGGTCTGGCCGAGGACTTTCTGCTGATCGAAGCGGTCGACCTTGATGACGGCGCCGTCTGTGGCGAAAGGGAAATTCAAGCGGTCCCGGTTGAGCTCTCGGATGGCGTCTAGCACGCCGGATGTCCCGCGGACGTGGCGGAACCACGCATGACCGGGCAAACCCCATTGGAGGATTTGGCGATGAAGATCGTTCTGCGTTTCGACCGAAAATCCAGCGACTTCGCCCAGACCGTAAAAGATGACGGCGAGTGGACGTTTGGCGACTTCCCGGGAGTCGAGGAGTTTGAGGGTGCCTGCGGCGGCGTTACGCGGGTTGGCGAATAGAGCTTCCCCTTTTTTCTCCCGGGCCCGGTTCATGGCGGCGAAGGCGGGTTCGGGCAGATAAACCTCCCCGCGGAATTCGATTAACTTGGGCAGGCCGCGAACGGAGAGGGGGAGGTTGCGGATCGTTTTTAGATTCTCGGTGATGTCGTCGCCGCGCTCGCCATCGCCGCGGGTGAGACCCTGCACCAGGCGGCCGTTTTCAAAGCGGACGCTCACTGCCAATCCATCAATCTTGGGTTCGATGGCGAATTCGGAGGCTTGGCCCACGAGCCCCTTTTCCACGCGGCCGAGAAAATCCTCCAATTCCTCCTCGCTGTAGGTGTTGTTGAGACTTTGCATGCGAACGGCGTGCGCCACGCTGCGGAACGAGTCGAGCGGCGAGCCGCCGACCTTGCGGGTGGGGGAGTTTTCGTCGGCCAGTTCCGGATGGGCTTGTTCTAGATCTTGGAGTTCGCGGTAGAGGCGGTCGTAGGCGGCATCGGAAATTTCGGGTTTCGCCTCCACGTAGTAAAGACGGTCATGACGGCGGACTTCCTCCAGCAGGCGGGCGTACTGCGGCGCGGGGGTGGAGCTCACCGGCGGCGGCGACGGAGGGCGAGGCCGATCGAAATGCCGATGATGTCGGCGAACCAGTCGCGGACGGAGACATCGCGACTGGGGGCGAATCGTTGGCTTTGTTCGTCGATGGCGCCGAGGAAGGATCCGGTTATGCCGAGGGCCGCCGGATGGAAGGGGAGTCCCCCCAAGATGTAGCCAAAGCCGGCATAGACGGCGATATGGAGAACCTTGTCGTTGGGGAGAGGGAAAAGATCATTCACCTTTTGGATACGGCTGGCGGGCAGGGCGGAAACGCTGAGGATGAGGGCGTAGTAGATCGCGGGCGGGATCAGGTTTTTCCATCGCAGCTTTTGCATAATGAGAGCATTTTGGACGTAGAGTGAAGCAGGGCAACTTGAAAGAAATGAGTCCCGTCCTAGGGATCGAAGGTGGCGGCACTAAAAGCTCATGGGTTTTGATCGGCACGGGAGGGCGGATTCTCGCGCAGGGCACGGTGGGACCGGCAAATATCATGCTGGCTGGTAGGGAAGGGCTGAGAAAAGTTTTCCAGCGAATTGCCGCAAGTCTGCCCGCAGTGCCGATTGCAATCGGCGGAGGATTTGCCGGGGCGCGGGGGCAACCGGAGTTGGCTACGGCGCGGGCGGCGATCCGCGCGGTGTGGCCCAAGGCAAAACAGGTCGTAGTGGGTCCGGACACCGATTCGGCCCTTGCGGCGGCTTGGGGGAAAGAAGACGGATTTTTAGTTATCGCGGGGACGGGCAGTAACGTGATTGGAAGAAAAAAGGGGGGGCGGTTCAGTGCCGGAGGGCATGGACATCTTTTGGGCGATGCGGGCAGTGGGTACGACCTTGTGCAGAGAGCTATCGAAGCGGTTTTTCGGGAGAGGGATCGGGAGGGGAAAGCGCCGGCGTTGGCCGCCGTTTTGTTGGCGCATGCTGGGGCGGCGGATTTGGATCGGCTTTTGCGGGAGGTTTATCGGCCCCGCGGAAAAGAGTGGCTGGCGACTTTTGCGCCGGTGGTTCTGCGGGCGGCGGGAAGGGGGGATCGTCTGGCGGGCGAGGCAGTACGGGCGGGCGCGGGTGAGCTTGCGGAAAGGGCCGCGGAGTTGGCGCGGAGGATGGGGGTGAGACGGCCGAGGATTGCGCTGAGGGGAGGTCTTTTTGACAACTCTTATTACCGCTCCGTGTTTCTGCGCGCGTTGCGCCGGGTTTGTCCGGGTGCGGTGGCGAGCCATTCGGATGTTTCTGGTGCGGTCGGTGCGGCCCGGATGTGTGGTTTCGCTTCCACGATCGAAGCGAAGAGGACAGGTGCCGACGAAAGGGCGGTGGATGTGGAAGCGTTGCCGACCGAGCGGGCCAACCCGCGGTCTCGGGGTTTACATAAAAAATCGGTCAACCAGCTCGTGCGGCTTTTTCTCTCGGAAGAAGCGCGGACGGGAAGAGCGTTGCTTCAATCGCGTGATGAGATAACCCGGGCGGCCAGACTGGTGTCCCAATCCCTGAAGGTTGGCGGACGACTTTTTTATGCAGGAGCTGGAACGAGTGGGCGGCTCGGGGTTTTGGATGCCAGCGAAATACCACCAACTTTCCACGCACCGGCGGAACAGGTGCAGGCGATTTTGGCGGGAGGACCGGAGGCGATTTTCCGCGCACAGGAGGGGGCGGAGGATGATGAGGATGCGGGTGGGCGGGCTGTGATGGAGCGAAAGGTCGGAAGGAAGGATGTCGTGGTGGGGTTGACGGCCAGCGGAAGAACTCCGTTTGTGCATGGCGCCCTGGCGGCCGGCAAGCGGGCTGGAGCCAAAACGGTGTTGGTCACGGCTCATCCGAAGTGGATGCCTGTGCGGGGGGGGATTCGGCCGGATGCGGTTATTCGTCTGGATGTCGGTCCGGAGTTAATCGCGGGCTCCACCAGGCTGAAGGCGGGGACGGCGACGAAGGTGGTC
>CAIVGD010000020.1 GCA_903905395.1 uncultured Verrucomicrobiota bacterium | reverse complement strand
TGTGCGCGATTGTAGGGCGGGCATCCTGCCCGCCGTCCGAATTGAATTCAGATGGTGGCTCCCGCGAATGCGGGAACCGCCCCACAGTTGTTTTCGGTTTTTAGTTTGGAAGTTATGCGGCGCGAAAGTGAGAATGTATGAAAGTGCGAAAGTGGGTGGGGGGGGGTAAGGATGAAGATTAAGGAAGGTCCCGATCTACCATCTCCCAGATCCCATCTTTTTTTTTCAAAGGGACCGCATCTTTTTGCAAGAAGCGGGGTTTAATCACATATGGGGAAGTTGGCGCAGAAGTTGGGGTTGTCGAAGATCCTAGTGATCTGAGGGCAGAGGGTCATTTTAGACGAAGACTTGGCGCAAATTTATGGGGTGTCGACGAAGGCGCTGAACCAGGCGGTAAAAAGGAACCCCCGGAGGTTTCCAAAAGCCTTTCTCTTAAGTGTTGTCAATGAGGACATCGCGAACTTGAAGTCACAAAATGTGACTTCAAGTTGGGCGTGGGGAGGTCGGCGAAAACCAGCCTTGGCCTTTACGGAGCATGGGGCGTTGATGGTGGCCTCGGTGCTGAATAGTGACCGGGCGATTGCCATGTCGATTTATGTCATCAAGGCGTTTGTGAAGATGAGGGAAGAGTTGGCGGCAAATGAGGCGGTCCTCAGTAAGTTAGCCGAAATTGATAAAACTCTTTTGCTGCACGACGAGGGGCTGCGGGATCTGTACCAGAAGCTGATGCCGCTGTTGGAGCCGAAGCCGGAACAGGAAAGAAGGAAGATAGGATTTGGGACCGCTTCGCGGGAGTGAGATCAAGATTAAGTTGAAGAGAGAAGGGGAGGCGCGTTGAGGTCTTGGGCTTGCGGGTAAGTTTGGACAAGCGGGGCAAGAGGTCTATCATATGGCTTGTGACGAATCCGAAAGGTCCGCTGATTTTGGCGACTCTTTTCCCGTGGGTGGGGACGGCGGGTGTGGCTCTCGTGGCGGGATTTGGGTTGGGAAGAATGACGGCGGGGCCGGCTCGGTCGCTGGAGAGTGCGCACCAAGTTGAGCGTGGCTCGGAAACGGAGCTGAGCAACAAGAGCGGGGACGATAAGTCGGTAGACGAGGCGGGGCAGAAGGCAAGTCAGGCCGGAGAGTTGGCGATGGATGAGCTGGCGAGAGCGGCTTCTTTGACCGACCCGAATAAACGCGAGCAAGGCTTGGAAAGCGTTCTTTCAAAGGCCTCCCTGCAGGACGTGAAGAAGGCGCTGGATTGGGCTCTTTCACTTCCTGAGGGGGCGGTGCAACGAAGCGCCTTGGGCAAGATCATGGAGCGTTGGGGGCAATTGGATGGTCCGGGAGCCACCGATTATGCCATGAAGAATTATGAAGAAACTGGAAGTTCGGCTCTTTTGAAGGAAGCACTCAGGGGCTGGGGGCAAACGGACGCTAAGGCCTCGATCGATTACGCACAGTCCTTGGGGATTAGTGACGGAGTTCGGCGGGACATCACGCGGGATGTTTTACGGGACTGGGCGGACCGGAATCCGCAGGCAGCGGCGGCGTATGCGAGCGCAAGTAATCTTTCCGTGGGCCGAGGGGGAGTCACCTCAATCGTCTCCGACAGATGGTCGAAGCAAGATCCTCAAGCGGCCGCTGGTTGGGCCTTGGGCCTGCCCGCCGGGCAGGATCAGCAGAGGGCGCTCAGCCAGTTGATTAGAAACTGGTCGGATATAAACATCAAAGGGGCGGCGGATTTCGTCAATTCCCAACCTATGGGGACCAACCGGGAAGTGATGATCAGCACGCTCGCCCGGGAGATTGGCAGGCAGGATATATCGGCCGGGCTGCAGTGGGCTTCGACTTTAACCGATCCAGCGATGCAGGATAGAACGGTGGGGGGTGTGCTTTGGCGGACAGCCCGGGAGAATGCCACGCTGGCGCAACAATTATTGCAAGACTCCAGCCTATCGGCCGAGATGAAGCAATCGTGGATGGTAAAACTGACGAACAGTAGCGGTTGGGGAAGGGGTGGGCCGTAGGGGAGGGAAGAAGGATTTTTGATTTTGAATTGGCCCCCTAAGACCTGCCCCCGCCCATTCTGGTTAGCGCCTCCGGCGGTTGTTATTTTGCGCTTCGCGCCGGAATTCTTGATGTTTGATTGGGGAAGGGAATTTTGAAGTTTAGGTAGCGGCGGCATCTCCGAGGCCGCCTAGCTGGGCGGACAAGATTGGAAAATCAACGCAGGCGTTCTAGGGACAGACCGCCCTACCTTAACTTCAAGCGGGACCGCCATCGGGATTCAATTCGGATGGCGGGCAAGATGCCCACCCCACAGTTGTTTTCGGTTTTGAGTTTGGAAGTTAAGAGGTCCGAAAGTGAGAATGTATGAGGTGGGGTAGGAGTATTACCGATGTTGGATTTACTCTGAATACGTAGCCCACGAGGTGCTTGTTTCCCAAACTTTGACTGAGAAAACTTTTACTTTGGGGCCTACGGGGTAACGAGGGTCGGGTTTTTGGCGGTATTCCTGAAGGCTATGGCGGAGAGCATCAAAGATCATTTTAGCCATCACCTCGGCGGTGGGATCTTT
>CAIVGD010000019.1 GCA_903905395.1 uncultured Verrucomicrobiota bacterium | reverse complement strand
CATGTATTTCGAGGCGTCCGGCGCTTTCACCGGCGAGATCAGCCCGGCGATGCTGCGGGAACTGTTTGTCCGGTACGTGATCCTCGGGCACAGCGAGCGGCGGCAGTTGTTCGGGGAGACCGACGCCCTGATCAACAAGAAGGTTCACGCGGCGCTGGCCTCGGAGTTGAAGCCGATTCTGTGCGTGGGCGAGACGCTGGCCGAGCGCGATGCGGGCAAGGAAAAGGCCGTGCTCGAAACCCAGTTGAAAGGCAGCCTGGCTGGCGTCACCGCCGAGCAGATGCTCGATGTGGTCGTCGCCTACGAGCCGGTCTGGGCGATCGGAACCGGCCGCAACGCGACTCCCGAGCAGGCCCAGGATGCCCACGCGCACGTCCGTTCGGTGCTTGCCACTCTCACCGATGCCGACACGGCCGAAAAAGTCCGCATCCAATACGGCGGCAGCGTGAAACCAGCCAATGCGGTGGTTCTCATGGGACAGCCGGATATCGACGGCGCGCTGGTCGGCGGAGCCGCCCTTGAGGCCCGGAGCTTTGCCGAGATCGTCAAGGCGGCGGTCCCGGGGGAGGAATAGCGGGGCCATTTGCTGTCCGGGCTCACGCCGATTCCCGAGAGGTGCCACCCTATCTGCCGCGCACCAGGGAAACGACGCATTGCGCGGCAGCGAGCAAAACTTCGAGGGCCTTCTCGGGATCGTTTTCCTCCAGGGTTTCGTAATCATACCCGGAAAAGCAAGTATACGCCACCGGGCCGGAGGCGCGCAAACTGACAAGCCGGGGTTGGCCGGAAAAGTAGCCGAGCTCACCGGCCACCGTCGGCGCGTGCATGGTTCCGATTTGTTGCTCCCCGCCTTGCGGGCTGTCCGATTTCAAAATCTCGAGGCTCCCCCTGTGGACGAAGAAAAACCCGTGTGACTTTTCTCCCTGCCGGCAGAGGAATTGGCCGTCCGGGAGTTGATCCTGTTTGGGGAAAAGCTTGAGAAACCCTTTGGGCAGGTTCTTCCTGATGATTTCCGCCGCGTCATTCTCTGCGGCCGGATGTTCGGGCGGCGGGAACTTTCCAGCTTCGTTTGCGCCACCGGCCCGGCCGTTCTGTGTGCGCAACCATCCGCCCAGCACGCAAATGACTTGTTTGAGCATGGCCAGCGCGGCGTGGACTTCGCCGATTTCGGACAGCAGCTGGATCGGGTTACTCCGCACTTCGAGGAGCAGCGAGGGCTCGGAAGCACGGGCTGTCGCCGACCTCACTCCTTCTTCGCTGATCAGGCCCATCTCGCCAAAAACTCCCTCTGGCCCGACTTCGTCCAGCCGCGTCTCGCCCGCTTCGGTCGCCCTGATAATCTCGATCTTCCCGCTGAGAACGATAAAGAGCCCGGAAGCCGGTGCCCCTTCGGTGAAGATCACCTCGCCGGCACCGACCTCACGGTGACAAGACAATGTGTTGAGGGTTTGATCCGCGAGGAGGAATCCGGTTTGAAGTTTCATGTGGCGGGTGTGCTGGTATGGCCGGCGGCCCGATTCGGGTTTGGCCCGCATAACAAGAGCCAGCCTGCGATCGGGTGCAAGCGCAAAGTGTTCTGGCGCGGCGGCGCCATCTGTTCAGGGCAGCTTGAAAAAGCCGTTGGCGGTTGTTTCCGTGGCGGCCGCAATTTGCTCCAGAGCCACTCCTCGGACTTCGGCGATTTTTTCCGCGACGAGCCTTGCATGTGCGGGCTCGGCGCGTTTGCCCCGGTGCGGGACAGGGGCGAGATACGGGCAATCGGTTTCCACCATGAAGGCGTTTTCCGGGACTAAGGCGGCAACCTCGCGGACGACCGGGGCATTTTTGAATGTCACGATGCCGGTGAACGAGACGAGATGCCCCATGGCGAGGATCTCCTGCGCTTGGTCCGGCATGTTGCCGAAGCAGTGGAAGACTCCGCGCACGCGGCCGGTGTAGGGTTTTAAAATTTCAATCGTGTCGTCCCATGCGTCGCGCTGGTGGATCACGACATTGAGCCCGAGCTCGCAGGCGAGGTCGAGCTGGGCCGAGAACGCCT
>CAIVGD010000018.1 GCA_903905395.1 uncultured Verrucomicrobiota bacterium | reverse complement strand
CGGGTGGTGGAATGGCAGACACAAGGGACTTAAAATCCCTTGGGGAGAAATCCCCGTGCGGGTTCGACCCCCGCCCCGGGCACCAATTCCAAGTTCAAATTGAAGCTGAACCACTGACCCACTCATTACGTATTCCGAATTTCCCCACCGCCCCACCTAAACTTCCAACACCCGAAAAAGGGGTCTGACCCCTTTGTCTTAAAATGCAATTCAGACGGCGGGCAAGATGCCCGCCCTACATCACTCACAGTCATCCGCTCTCATTCTCCCAAAATCAAAAATCATTCTCCCTTCTTCAACGATCAACTCCCTTGCCCCATCTTTCCGCCTGTGTAAATTCCTACTGCAATGCCCGATCTAGCCACTCTCAAAGTCACCTCCCTTTACAACCGGAATAATCCTTACTCCGCCAAGATCCGCGAAAATCGATTACTCAATACCAAGGGATCCGCCAAGGACACCCGCCACATCGTCATCGAACTCGGTTCCGCCGGCCCCACCTACGTCTGTGGTGACTCCCTCGGCGTTCTTCCACGCAGCCCCGCCCCACTTGTCGATCTGTTCCTCACAAAACTCGGGCTCTCCGGCGATGCCGCCCTCGCGGAAACCATCGCCTCCTCCACCGCCATCAACCGCGCCAGCAAAAGGTTTGTGAGGATGGCCGCCGCGAAAGCTCCCGCCAGCCCCGGTCGCGATCGCCTGCAAGCCGTCTGCGCCGAGGAAACCAAACTCGATGCCTACGTGGCCGACCGCGATACCGTCGATGTCCTCACCGATGCCAAAGGCCTCCGCCTCGATCCCGCCGAACTCCCCGCCCTCCTTCCAAAAATCGCCCCTCGTCTCTACTCCATCGCCTCCTCCCCCGACTATCGGCCCGGCGAAGTCCACCTAACCGTCGCCGTCGTAAAATATACCACCCACGGCCGCCCCAAACAGGGCCTCGCCTCCGGTTACCTCGCCGATCTCCATCCCTCCGACTCCGTTCCAGTTTACGTTCAGCCCACGCGCCACTTTCATCTTCCGGCTCCCGACCGTGATATGATTATGGTCGGCCCCGGCACCGGTATCGCCCCCTTCCGCGCCTTCCTTCAACACCGCCACCACTACGGTCACCCGGGCCGCAACTGGCTCTTCTTTGGGGATCAACACGCCGCCTACGATTTTCTCTACGAGAAAGAACTCACCGAAGCCCATAAAGCCGGCCTCCTTCACAAACTTTCCACCGCCTTCTCCCGTGACCAAACCGAAAAAATCTATGTCCAACACCGCATGCTCGAAGAAGGCGCCGAACTTTGGCGCTGGCTGGAGAGCGGTGCCTACTTCTATGTCTGCGGCAACGCCCACCGCATGGACAAGGACGTCCACGCCGCCCTGCTCGAAATCGTGGCGAAACACGGCGGCCGCACCCCCGAACAGGCCGAGGAATATCTCTCCGTCACCCTGGCCAAGACGGAACAGCGTTACCTCAAGGATGTGTACTAACCCATGAAGGCCCGTCACCGCAAATCCGGGAATCTCTTTGTCGGAATCGTTGTGGGTGGGCTGATCCTCGTCGGCTGCCTCCTCTATCTTCGTGACCATGGTCTGCTCCACCTCCCCCAACCACAGCCCAAACCTCCAGCCCAACGGGCCGAGGACTTGGCAAAGAAATATCCGGGAGCCGAAGTTTTCTCCGGCCCGGAAGCCACCCCCCTCCCGGATAAAAAAAAAGTGACCCGCCCCCCCCTGTCCCCGTAACCGCCGTCCCCCCTTCTCTTCTTCCTCCCACACCAGCCGAACCTCTCCCCATGGTGGGTCCGCCCAAGCCCCCCATGGGCAAGGAAGTCCGCCGAGCCGAGCCGATCGCCACCGACAAACCGCGCGACACCATCGAAATGGCCGCATGGCAAGCCCTGCTAGATCGCCTTAACTTCTCCTGCGGCACAATCGACGGACACTTCGCCAAACGCAGTCGCCGCGCCATCACCCAATTCCAGATCCATCGCGCCCTCGCCACCACAGGCGAACTCGATATCGAAACCCGCATCAACCTCGGCAAACCCGGCGACGCCTACACCGATTACACCCTCACCTCCGAGGATCTCGCCCAGATCATCCCCCGTCCCAAAGGCTTCCTCGCGATGAGCCAACTTCCCGCCCTCGATTACTACGACCCTTGGGAAATGCTCTCGGAAAAAACTCACTCAACCCCGGATTTCCTTCGGGAACTCAACCCCAGCGTGACCAACCTGATCGCCGGCACCCAGTTGACCCTCCCCAATCTCGAGGGCACACGAAAACTGCCACCAGTCGCCCGCATCGTCATCATGATTTCCGAAACCACCCTGCTCGCCTTCGATGCGAGCAATCGGGTCATCGCCTGCTTCCCCTGCTCGATCGCCGCCAATAAAACCAAAGTGCCCAACCAACCCCTCACCGTCGCCAACATCGCCCCCAATCCCAACTACACCTTCGATCCCAAAGTGCTCGTCGAAGCCGCCGCCAAGGAAGGCATCACCAATAAACTGGTCCTTCCTCCCGGACCAAACAACCCGGTCGGCACAGCCTGGATCGGACTTTCCCTCCAGGGATACGGGATTCATGGCACGCCCGAGCCCGAGGATATTTCTCGCACCGGCTCCCACGGCTGTTTCCGCTTAGCCAACTGGAACGCCACCAAACTCATCCAAGCCGTCCGCCCCGGCATCCCCGTCGAAGTCGTTCCGTAGAAGTTGAAAATCAGAAAAACTGAGAATTGATGGCTTAGGTAGCGGCGGCATCTCCGAGGCCGCCTAGCTGGACGAACAAATTTGAATATCCAACGCAGGCGTTCTCGGAGAGACCGCCCTACCTAAACTTTGAACTTCCCCATCTCCTATCTTCTCCCTGCGGCGGCGCGGCATCCGCCGCGCCCCCTTATCCCCCGAAAAACATCTTCGGATGGAGAGATTTCCCATCCACCCAGTTGCTCTCCAGCACCATGGTTTTCACCGCCACCGGCAGACCCAGATCCCGGCGGGTCAGGTGGGCTGTCATCAGATCCACCGCCGCCCAGCCCACCAATATGTTGTTCTGATTCATCCCCGCCCACCCCTGCATCGCGGGATCCCAATCCAGATGCGCTAAAGCCACCTCCCGAATCTCCGGCGGACCCTTTTTCATCCAATCCGCGATCTCGATGTGCGTGGTCAAAATCGCATCCGGCTTCACCCTCTCGTACCACTGGAGAAATCCAACCTCATCCCCATCTTGAAAATTCCAAACCTGCTCCGCCATCTTCTCCGCCGAAAAACCTGTGTCCTCACGCAGAGCATCAAAAAAACCGGCCGAGAACCGCCCCTCCAGCAATCGGTCGATTTTCCGGGAAACCACCAGACCCACGCGCTGTTTCCTAAAACCTATCATTTTCCGGGTCGCCTCCCGACTGGTGGCGTACTGGTCGTTGGAACAGCAGTGCACCGCCGGCCGGATCAACCTCACTCCCAGTCCCACAAAAACACTGCGGGCCAGAAGAGGTTGGACCTGTTCGGGAAGGTGGGCTCGTTCCGGCATACCGACAAAGGCCACCCCCTCAATCCTCCGCGTGAATAGCACCTTTTTCAGCCTCTCGGGCGTGCTCCAGTCGGGATCGTCCAGCCAAAATTCGTCCACCTTGAACCCCAGATCTTCCGCCCGCTCGCGAAACCCATGGGCAAGGGCCCGAAATGTTAAATTACTTTCCATTACTTCCTTTTCGGCACAGGCGTTCATCAATGCCAACGTCCCCTTGAATATCGCAGAACGATCCTTGCGCAGTTGACTCATCACCTGAGAGACAATCGGGTTCGCCTTGTACCCCATCTCAATCGCCAACTTTTTTACCCTAGCCCGCGTTTCCACCCGTATCCGCGGATCATCCCTCAAAGCCAAAGAGACCGTTGCTTTGCCCAAACCCGCACTTTTAGCAATATCAGAAATAGTGACAGGACGTGGGCGGCTCATAAATGATTGTATAGCAGGCCTATTCGGCTAGCTACCAGCATCTTAAACGGATCAATAGAAATGTCAATGCGCCCCCTTGACTTTTCTCAAAAATGGGACTAATTGGTAACAGACATTAAATGTTAAAAAACATTGAACAAACCAACCCCAACACCATCCAAGGATAACAAGATTATGAAAAATAAAATTAAATCGCTGTTTTTGGTAGTTGCCGTGATTACTGGAAACTCGTTTGCCGCAACGCTGGGCACAACGACGGGGGCTGACTTCACCACCGCGACGTGGACCAATTCGTCCTCGACCTCACTCGGCACTTGGTACCAGATACAAAATCCGGGCTCTTCTTTTGCCATCGGCGACTCCACCCAAGGCGGACGCACCAGCATCGGCGCCCAGGCTTTCAACCTCACACCGGGCTCCTATACCAATACCGGCAATGGCTATGCCCGGACATACTTTGCTTTTAACGGGGGGGACCTGTCCGTGGGACAAACCCTCAAATTCGATATTAACTTCTTATGGAATGGTGGCACCAAAGGGTTTTCCCTCGAAAAAGCCGGTGGAGGCGCGGGTGCCGAACTTTTCTCCTTTTATCAGGATTGGGGTGATCCCCTGAAAT
>CAIVGD010000017.1 GCA_903905395.1 uncultured Verrucomicrobiota bacterium | reverse complement strand
CCGTCGCCACCGTCACCGAACTCTACCAGTTCCTCCGCCTTCTCTACGCGAAGCTAGGCGCCCAACACGACCCCGACACCGGCGAACCTGCCGTCCGCCAATCTTCCGCCGATATCGTCAAACGTATCCGCCGCCAACTCCGCTCCTCAAAACGTCTCGACCTCCTCGCCCCGCTCGTCCGTGGGCGTAAGGGTTTCCATACCGAGGTGGCTCGCTGGGCTGGAAAAAAGGGGTTCAAACTACTCCGCGTCGATGGCAAATGGATCGAACCAGCCAACTTTCAGCCACTCGACCGCTACAAAGAACATCAGATCGAACTCCTCGTCACCCAACTCGCTCCAGGCCGCAAAGATCTGCCCGCCCTCGTTTCTCAAGCTCTCTCCCTCGGAAAAGGAACCCTCTACGCCCTCGATCCCAAAGGAAAATCCACCATTCATAGCCATCACCTCTTCTGCCCCGGCTCAGGTCGTTCCTTCGACGAACTCGACCCGCGCCTCTTCTCCTTCAACAGCCCGCATGGTTGGTGTCCCGAATGCCAAGGTTACGGCACCGTTTTCACGAAGCCCCCCGAAGTGGATTCCGAAGACGAGGCGGAAAAGGAACAACAACTGGAACTGGCCCGTGAATCGTTGGAGGACGGTGAACTTCTCCCATGCCCCTCCTGCCGTGGCGCCCGCATCAATCCCGTGGCCCGCGCCGTGCGTTTCGGGGGGCGGACTGTCCCTGAAATCAACGCCCTTTCCGTCCACGATTTCCAGCGTTTCTTTTCCAAACTCCGCTTCACAGGTCGCGAAGCCGCCATCGTCCGCGATATCCAACCCGAGATCGAACAGCGTCTCACTTTTCTCAAGGAAGTCGGACTCGAGTACCTCAATCTCGATCGTTCCGCCCCCACTCTTTCTGGCGGCGAATCTCAACGCATCCGTCTCGCTTCCCAGCTCGGATCAAACCTCCAGGGTGTTCTCTACGTCCTCGATGAACCCACTATAGGACTCCACCCCCGCGACAATCAGAAGCTTCTAGGCATCCTCCGCAATCTTCGCGACCGCGGGAACTCGCTCATTGTCGTCGAGCACGACGAGGACACCATGCGCGCTGCCGACCATATCATCGATCTCGGCCCCGGTGCCGGAATCCACGGTGGAGAAATCGTCGCCCAGGGTACGTGGAAACAGATCGGCACCTCAAAACACTCCGCGACCGCACGCCTTCTCGGTGAACCCATCCGCCATCCCGCTCGTGGAAACCGCCGACCCATCGACGTCACCGTGTCCTGGATCAAAATCAAGGGCGCGAGGGCTAGGAACATTCATGGAATCGATGTCTCCCTCCCACTCCACCGCCTAATTGCTCTTTCCGGCGTGAGTGGTTCAGGAAAAAGCACGCTGGTCCGCGAGGTTCTTCTTCCAGCCGCCTCTCCCGATCGACGAAAACACGATCCTCGGTGGGAATCGGTCCACGGAACCGACACCATCGATCGAGTCGTGGAAGTTGACCAATCTCCCATCGGCAAAACCTCGCGTTCCACCGTCGCCACCTACTTGGGTGTGATGGATGATCTGCGTGCCCTTTTCGCCAACTTGCCCGCCGCCAAACAAGCCGGTTTCACCGCCTCCCACTTCTCCCACAATGCCGGCTCTGGCCGCTGTGCCGCGTGCGATGGGGCCGGTACCGTCCGCATTCAGATGAGCTTTCTTCCTCCTGCTGATGTGCGTTGCGAAGAGTGCAATGGTCTCCGTTGGAAACCGGAAATTCTCGCCATGCGCTACCGCGAGATTTCCATTCAGGAAGTCCTCGCGCTTTCGGCCGAACAGGCGGCCGAGTTTTTTGCGCCTCACCCTCGCATCGCCACCCCCTGTCGGCTTATGACTGAGACCGGTCTGGGTTACCTACAGTTGGGCCAGACCAGTCCTACTCTTTCCGGGGGCGAAGCTCAGCGCCTCAAACTCGTCACCGAACTCGCTGCCGCCCAGATCGCCGCCGACCACGCCCACCTAAAAGGCCGAGCCCGACGCCCTGCTCACCATCTCTTTCTTTTGGAGGAACCCACTGTGGGTCTTCATCTGGCCGATGTCCGCCGACTGCTCGATCTACTGCATCGCTTAGTCGATTCAGGCCATACCGTCGTGATCATTGAGCATCACCTTGATGTTTTGGCCGAAGCCGATTACCTGATCGATATCGGCCCCGATAGCGGCGAAGACGGCGGAACCATTATGTCCGAAGGCACTCCCGAACATGTCGCCTCTTCCAAGACTTCCCGCACCGCCCCGTTTTTGCGCAGCCATCTACATCGCTCACAAAGTCGAGCTTAGACCAGATGTCGGGCGGGCATGCCCACCCCGCAATTGTGCTCAGCTTTGATGTTCGAAGTTTAGGTCGAGGCGGCATCTCCGAGGTCGCCTAGCTATACACGTCAGGTGGAGCCGAGCTCTCCGGTTGAAAGCTGTCACGT
>CAIVGD010000016.1 GCA_903905395.1 uncultured Verrucomicrobiota bacterium | reverse complement strand
TCACCTTGCTGGCGGTCTGCGCGATGACGTATCTGGCCCATTCGGATTTTGCGGTTCAATCCACAGCCGTGAAAACGGAGGTCTCGCAAATCTCCGAGCCGCAGCTTCAGGCTCAAATGACCTTGCCCATCGCCGTGGTGCACATGCTGCCGATGGGGATCAAGGGATTGCTGTGCATCATTCTGCTTATGGGCGTTTTCGGGGGGGACGGCACCCACCTTCTTTCTTGGGGCAGTCTCTTTATCCAGGATGTGGTTGTTCCGCTGCGCAAAAAACCATTCACTCCAGAAACTCATATTCACCTACTGCGATGGTCCATGGTTGGCGTGGCACTATTCGCTTTTCTTTTTGGCTGTTTTTTTAAGCAAACCGAATACGTCGTTATGTGGTGGATAGTGACCGAGGCGCTTTACGTTGGTGGAGCAGGAGCGGCGATTATCGGAGGCCTCTATTGGAAGAGGGGCACCACGGCAGGGGCCTGGGCCGGGTTGCTCACGGGGTCGGGATTGGTGACCGGTGGGATCATCGCTCGGCAGATCTGGGGGGACGCTTTTCCGTTCAATGGCGCGCAAATCTCGTTCTTCGGGTCGATCGCGGCCTGCGTGGTTTACTGCATCGCATCGCTTCTGACCTGCCGAAAGGATTTCAACATGGAGCGGATGCTGCACCGTGGGATCTATGCGGTGGAATCAGAGAAGCAGTTTGAAACGAAATCCAAAAAGCGCGTTACCTGGGGAAAGCTCATCGGCCTGGACGAATATTTCACCTTCGGAGACAAGCTGCTGGCCGGGGGGCTCTTCGGCTGGAGCATCATCTGGTTCGGCGTGTTTGTGGTGGGAACGATCTGGAACCTCATCGCGCCGTGGCCGATCGCCGTATGGTCTCAGTTCTGGTTCGTGGTGGGCATTGGAATTCCCATCTTTTTTGCCTTTGTCACAGCCATCTGGTTCTCCTGGGGTGGAATCCGCGATATGCGCATGTTTTTCCGTAGGCTCAAAGAGGAACGCTTGGATGACTCGGACAACGGCATGGTTGTGAACCATCACAACCTCGGCGAAAAAGAGATGCCCCACCGCATTCTCCGTCAGCAACCGCCAGAAAAGAACCACCAATAACAGTCCGCCAGAACCAAAACCCAATTATATGAAAACAATAAACCGATCATCCGCCATCCTAACCGCGCTCGCCGCGTTCCTCATCTCACTGCCCGCACAGGCCGCGCAGAAGCCGCCCGTCCCCGCAAGCGGCGTTTATCTCGGGGCGACTCTGCCGAGCGTGAATGACCTTGCCTACAACGAGGCAAGAACTCCCGCCCAGTTCAATGCGGATATTGGCGTCAACCACGCTATCTTCATGGCTTTTCTGGAGTTCCCCGGTGTGATGAGCGCTCTCGACGAAAAAGCGAGGATCACGACCTTCATCGAGGAGTGCGCGGGCGTCGGCGCGATCCCCGCGATCACCCTCCAGGTCCCCGGTGGGCTGAACTCTTACACGACGCAAGATATCGAGGCCTTTGCGGACTTCCTCAACAGCTTCAACGTGCCGATCTTCCTCCGCTGGTGTCACGAGATGAACGGAAGCTGGTATGCATGGGGCCAGCAGCCGGAGCTCTACGTGCAGAAGTTTCAGGAGTTCGCGACCGTCATCCACAGCCGCGCGACCGGCGTGGCGATGACATGGACGCCGAACCAGGCGGCGGGTTACCCGTGGGCAAGTGGAGCCTACGCGAATCCCGCGCTGACCACGGCCGACGACCCCTACGACCCATACTATCCCGGCGACGCGTATGTGGACTGGGTCGGCTTCAGCTATTACCATTGGGGCAGCGGCGGCCCTCCCGATTATGCCAGGGGCTACAACCAAGTACCCTGGTCCACCGAATGGCGCGACGCAAGCGGCGCCAATGATCCGCTCAAGAACTTCCATGACCGCTTTGCGGTCAACCACAGCAAGCCGATGATGATCCCCGAGACGGCGGCCTTATACGACCCGTCCGACATCAAAGGGGGCGGCGCGACCGAGGCGGCCATCAAGCAGGAGTGGATTAATCAGGTTTATAACCTGAGCGACCTCAAAACCTTGTTCCCGCAGGTCAAGGCGATCTGCTGGTTCAATATCAAGAAGGCCGAAGCCGAGGTCAGTGGCCCTGTCGATTGGCGGCTGGACAACGTCAGCGCCTACTACAGCAATCAAGTCGCGGACAGCTACTTCAAGAAGGCTGTGGATTCCGTGGCGATCAGCTCCTCTCCCACGCTGCTCACCACCACGGGCACGTATTCGGTCACAGTCCAATACGCCACCCTCGAAAACCGAGACATCATCTTGAGCATCCTAGATCCCGCGAACGGCTACGCCTGGTATGGCGCGAAGAGACTCAGCGTCACGCCCGGCCAAGGCACCGCGACGTTCACAGTGGCCATGCCGAGCACGGAGTTCGCTGAGTTGCCACCAAACGGAACGACCTACGTATGGGATGCCATCATTGCGCCGACCGGCGGCGACAATTCGAACAAGCTCGGCCAGGACACCAAGCTGCTCATCGTGGACAGGACGGCTCAGAACGCCGTGACGATCACCTCCGCCCCCACGATGCTCATCACCACGAACACGTATTCGGTCACAGTCCAATACGCCACCCTCGAAAACCGGGAGATTGTCCTGAGCATTCTGGATCCCGCGAACGGCTACGCATGGTATGGAGCGAAGAGACAAAGCGTCACGGTCGGCCAAGGCACCGCGACGTTCAGCGTAACCGTGCCGAGCACGGAGTTCGCTGAGTTGCCACCAAACGGAACGACCTACGTGTGGGACGCCATCCTTGTGCCGCTCGGCGGCAGCGATTTAAACAAGGTCGCTCAAGCCCCCACCACGCCGCTCACGGTCGGGGACACCGTGGCGGTCGTCTCAGCACCCGCGACGATCACCGCTTCGGGCACGTATGAGGTGACGGTTGCCTACACCGCTCGCGAAAACCGGGACATCCGCCTGAGCCTGCTGGATCCCGCAAACACCTACGCATGGTATGGCACGCAGATCCAAAGCGTCACAGTCGGCCAAGGCAACGCGACGTTCACCGTCACTCTGCCGGGCACGGACTTTCCGTATTTTCCGCCCAACGGGACGACATTCGTGTGGGAGGCGCTTCTCGTGCCGACCGGCAGCGACTGGAACGGAAAGATCAGCGAGAACACGAAGCCGCTCACAGTGAACGTGCCCGCCGGTTATGACGCGTGGAAGGCCGGTGTTTTCACCGCTTCAGAACTGAACGATCCGGCCATCAGCGGTGATCTGGCGACCCCCGCCAACGACGGCATCACGAACTTGATGAAATATGCTCTCTGCCTCGATCCCATGATATCCGGTGTCGGCAGCAAGCCAACCGTATCAATGCAGAGCGGCTATCTCACCTTCGCCTATCGGAAAAACAAGTTGGCCACGGACGTGACATACACGGTTCAGGTCACGGACTCCCTGGGCAGCAACAGTTGGCTCCCCGCCACCACACTGCTCTCTGAAACAGATGCAGGGGATTTCTGGCTCGTCACCATGCGGGACAACGTGCCGTACGGGGGAAACCCCAAACGGTTCATGCGCCTGCAGGTGAGCAAGTGAAACCCGGAGCATTTTCCATTGCAATCCATCGTCCCATTTCGTGAATTCGAGGTGACGATCGCAATCGGGCTGAAGATGTTCCGGGTATTTTCTGCTCAGAGTCGTCTCTGAGTAAACTCCACCCACTACCACAATTGTGGTCGGAGTGATTTAGGAGCGCAAAAAAGCGGCAAAAACTTTGAGGGGGAAGGCGCGTTTGTAGTGGTCGTAGCGGATGAGGGTGGTCCGATAAAAAAGCCCGGGAATGGGTTGAGGCGGAAAATCTCCATCGGCTTGTTGCGTTTTGAGAAGAAAATCCAAACCTCTGCGCACGGCAGGATCTTCCTTGGGTCCAGTGGCGAGTAGGGCGATAACCGCCAACGCGGTGGGCTCGACCAAGCCCTTCTCACTGGGAATGGGACGACGTGCGAGACAGGAATCCGGATGTTCCCCCCACGCGCCATCCGCCCTTTGATGTTCGAGAAGAAATTTTCTGCCCTGCGAGATGCAGGGATCGTTGGCGGGAATTCCGACGGCCCGCAGTCCTGGCAGAACGAAAGAGGTCCCATAATTAAAACAGATGCCCCAGACGGCTTCCCAGGAGCCGTCCGGCCTTTGGGTTTGGGTTAAATAACGGATCCCTTGCTGAATCGCACGATCCACCTCCGCAGATTGCAAATCCGGAAACCCCCTGCGGACCGAGGCAAGGGCGGCGAGAACCGAACCGGTGCACTCGGCATAGGAGTGATCGACCATAATATCGGCGAAGACATGGGAGGCGTTTAGAATTTCGATCCAGTGGGGACCGACCACCCGGTCGCAACTTCCCCAGCCGCCGTCCCGGTTCTGATAGCTAAGGATGAAGCGGACCGCATCGGCAATGATCTTCGGAGAGATGGGATGAGAAAGAAATGGGGTGGCCTCGACGAGGGCGAGAATACTTTCGGCGGTGCAGTCGGCAATGGACCAGCCGTTCCGACGCT
>CAIVGD010000015.1 GCA_903905395.1 uncultured Verrucomicrobiota bacterium | reverse complement strand
TATCTGGAAAAGTCGTGGCCGGTGAACGAGCGCAGCAGGGCGAAGATTTTTTTTAGCGCGTCGTCGGGATCGGTCTCCGCCGCGGGAGTGGCGGAAAGACGAACGCGGTTGTGAAAGGTATTGGCGAGATAGGCCAGCAGCTTGGCGGGCATCTCACCCGCCGGCAGTTTGTAATCCATCAGGTCCGTGGCGATGGCGCTATTGGGCATGCCGTCGAACTCCGCCGAGTCGGGACTCTGGGCCATGACCATGCCCCCTTCGGCCTTGATGGCGGACAACCCCAGTGTCCCGTCGCTGCCGGTGCCGGAAAGCACGATGCCTATCGCCAGCTCGTGCTGGTCCTGCGCCAGTGAGCTAAAGAAGTAGTCGATCGGTAGGCGGAAGCCGCGAGGGGCGATAGGCTCGATCAACTGCAGCGCGCCGTTCTGAAACGCCGGGTAGCAATTCGGCGGGATGGTATACACGCAGTTAATTTGCACCGGCATCCCATTATTAGCCCCGAACACCTGCATGCGTGTGTAGCGCCTGATGATGTTGGCGAGGATACTCTCGTGATTCGGATCCAGATGTTGCACCAGCACAAATGCCATGCCCGAATCGGCAGGCATAGCGGAAAAAAACTCCTCGAACGCCTTCAGCCCCCCGGCAGAGGCCCCGATGCCAACGATGGGGAAACGATCTTTACCGGCCTGGCTGACTGAGTGACCAGTTGCCTTCTGGCTGACGCTCGCTGTCGCGTGAACTTTCAACCGGCGAGGGCTTTTTTTCATCGTGTGCGTACGACTGGGGAGCCTTATTGGCCAAACCATAATCGGGTCTGCTGGCATCCCCCACAAGGATGAAAAATCATCCCACTCCGTGCGCTGTGCTCCCCAAACACAACCCTTCTCGAACCAAAAACGGCAACCAATTTGGGCTTCAGAGCATTCGCCGAGCTTGAACAAGTCTGTGGCGGGCAGGTGCTCGATCGCCATTGCAATCTCCTGAACCGTGCTCATGGCTCCAACGCCCCTGCGCCCGACAAGCGTCAACGCCACCAAGACGCTCTCTCCCGTCATGTGGTATCCGGATGTCTTCGCGCATTGCCGCGAGCCTGCATCAATTCAGAACATTATTTATCAAGTATCTTTGACTGACCTTTTTTTTGAAGGAGTCATGGAGATTTTCTGATCAATGAATGTACTGCCTGAACAAGCGCATCGACGTCGGCTTTGTTGTTGTAGAATGCGAGCGACGGACGGACCGTGCTTTCAAGGCCGAAATGTCGGTGCGCCGGAAGTGCGCAGTGGTGGCCGGCTCTTACGGCGATACCCTGTCTGTCGAGATGCTTCGCGATCTCCTCGTTGGGGTGTCCATCGAGAATAAAGGAGAGGACACTCGCCTTGTTGACGGCCGTGCCAATGATTTTCAGTCCCGGGATTGCTTGGAGAAGGTGCGTGGCGTATTCGAGCAGGGAATGCTCGTAGGCGGCCAAAGCGGGGATGCCGATTTTAAACAGATAGTCGATGGCTGCCCCCAGACCGACGGCCCCGGCAATATCCGGCGTGCCGGCCTCGAATTTCTCGGGCGAGTGCTGGAAGACGGTCTTCTCGAAACGCACGTCTTTGATCATGTGTCCGCCGCCTTGCCAGGGGGGGAGCATCTCCAGCAGATGCGATTTCCCATAGAGAGCGCCAATCCCAGTTGGTCCAAAGATTTTGTGTCCGGAGAACACAAAGAAATCGGTGTCGAGCGCCTGGACGTTGATCGGGATGTGCGGGGTAGATTGCGCCCCGTCGATGAGAACATGGATCCCCTGCGCGTGGGCGAGCCCGATGATCTGCTCGATCGGGTTGACGGTCCCGAGCGCATTAGAAACATGGGCAACGCTAACGAGTTTTGTGCGCGGTCCGAGGAGCTTCGCATACTCTTCGAGAATCAGCTCCCCACGGTCGTTGATCGGGATGACTTTGATCACCGCTCCCGTCTGCCCGCTCAGGAGTTGCCACGGCACGATGTTCGCGTGGTGCTCCAGCTCACTGACGACGATCTCATCCCCCTCGCCGATAAATTTTCGGCCGAAGGTGTTGGCCACGAGATTGATCGCCTCGGTTGTCCCGCGCGTGAAGACAATTTCCTTTTTGTCCTTCGCCCCGAGGAATTCGCGGACTTTTTCCCGCGCGTTTTCAAAGGCGGTCGTGGCACGCTCGGCCAGTTCATAAGCCGCGCGGTGGACCGGCGCGTTGTCGCGGGCGTAGAAATGGGAAGTGGCATCGATGACCACCTGCGGCTTCTGGGTCGTGGCTGCGTTGTCGAGATACACGAGCGGATGCCCGTG
Source organism: uncultured Verrucomicrobiota bacterium (assembly GCA_903905395.1). Classification (GTDB taxonomy): domain Bacteria; phylum Verrucomicrobiota; class Verrucomicrobiia; order Methylacidiphilales; family Verrucolacustridaceae; genus Verrucolacustris. Next base: position 3,853 of record CAIVGD010000015.1, on the reverse strand, counting down.
AATCCGCTGCTGCAAGGCGGGAAAGTCGCGGCGCACGGCCTCGACATCGAATGTGGCGTGCGGTGGCGGCAGCCCGCGCGTGGGCGGATGGTCAAGAGCGGCCGGACGCACCGGTCCACCCAGAAAATAGTAGTCCGGCTGGCCGGAATCATCATACGCGTGCGGCACCGGCACCAAATCAATACCCTTCCCCTCCAACCCGGATTCGTGCAGCGATTTCAGAATCTCCGGGCCCCGGGGGTCGAATGAAACCGGAAGCTCGGTAGCGGCGGCGGTGCTCGTCTCCGCTGGTTCCAGATCAGATCCCGGATGCACGGGAGGAGGCTCAAGCGGCTCGGGCTCTCCGTTTGGCGATACGGATTGCGAACCGGGAACCGCTCCCGACAGCAAGCCGTCCGCCGAAGCGGGCCCGGTCGGGAAAGAGGCTCCGGAACCCGTCCGCTCCGGCCCGCCCGGAATCGAGGAAATTGCGGGGATCCCCGCCCGCGAGACGATCTCGCGGAACAGGCTCACCACCACGTCCGAGTGCTGAAGCCCCGAAGGCGCAGGCGGGCTCGCCTGCGGAAGGGGCTCCGTTTGTACGGCATCAGACATACTTGTGGTAATGGCCGAGGACCACGTTGTCTAAGCTGGCAATCGCATCTGGCGCCAGCACTGCCACCGAGAAGTAACGGGTGACGAGATGCGAGGCGATGGCATTGTCACTCGTTCCGCTGTAACGCACCGACAAGCCGGGCTCGATCTCGCCGCTCACGCCGACCTTCTGAAGTCCCACAACCCCGCGATGGTTTTCTCCAACGCGCAAGAGGAGGATCCTGGTCTTATCGCCTTCCCCAATCGGGAGCTTGCTCGAAGGGATGAGCGGCACTCCGCGCCAGGTGATGAAGGGCGATCCGAAGAGATGCACGACCACAGGCGGCACCCCTCGGCGCGTGGCTTCGCGCCCGAAGGCGGCAATCGCGCGCGGGTGGGCGAGGAAGAACGCGGGCTTCTTCCAGATGAGCGTGAGCAGTTCATCCAGATCGTCCGGGGTCGGCGGGCCTGTGCGCGTCGAGATCCGATGGTTCTTGTCGATTTCCTTTAGAAGTCCGAACTCCGGATGATTCAGGATTTCGGATTCCTCGCGCTCCTTGACCGCCTCCACCGTCAACCGCACCTGTTCGCGGAGCTGGTCGATCTGATTGTTGTAGAGATCGGTGATCCGGGCGTGCGTGTGCAGGACCGTGGTGATCGCGCTCAGCTCATATTCGCGAGGATTCTCCTCGTAATCCACAAACGTCGTCGGGAGCGGGATGGCACCACCGCCTACAGTTGCCAACTCGGGAAGCAGGTCTCCCCCTTTGCCCTTTTGCTCTTTGACATGATTCACCCGGTAAGCCCCGCCATCCACATTGACGTAGGGCAGAAAGTGAAGGAGCCAGCGCGGTGTGATGTACTCCCACTGGGGAATCGTGACGGTTGCGGTGCTAAGGTTGCGTGCGGCGACCGGGCCGAGGCTGAGTGTGATGTTTTTACTCATAGGGAATTTCGTTTTCTGATAGGAAATCGCTTTCAGGATGTAGCGGGCGTTTGTCCGGCAATTCCATCCTAAAGCAATAGTTCCACATGAATTGTGTGTGTGTGTGGGGGGGGGGGCAAGTCAACCCTTCCTGCGTGTCATACTTTTTCGGGATGCGGGGCGCGCCTGCATCCCGAAAAGGCTGGTCTGGGATGGGGGTTGAGTGCCGACGGGGATTTCGTTATAAAGATTTATTCGCTTTCCGGAGTAGCTCAGCGGTAGAGCGGTGCACTGTTAATGCATTGGTCGCTGGTTCGATCCCAGCCTCCGGAGCCATTCGACTTGGTTCGATCACCAACCATCCACTCTGCAGGACACTTATATCGGTTCCGGAATAAACCCCAAGGGTGGAATCGGCATACAATATCCATTTGATCGCATGTGTTTGGGTACGGGACCCTACGATCCTGTTTTAAAAATCAATCTCGGTTAAAACCTGCACCCGGTGCGGGTCGAACGCACAACCTTCGGCTTCGGAGGCCGACACTCTATCCAGTTGAGCTACGGGTGCTTCTGGAAAAGACACCCTAAACCCACCCCAACACAGTTTCAAGACTACCCCTTGGCTGGAGGCTCCGTCGCTTCGCCCTTCACAAAATAGGCCTGCTTGATCCGTTTGCCTTTTTTATCACACTCAATCCACCAACCATCCGGCACCCCCATCGCATACCCACTTTCCTGTCTTTTGTTCCCATTCTCCCACCAAACCACGAATGTCCCGTCCCGCTTCCCCTCGGCAAAGTTCCCCACCCCCTTCTTATTCCCCTTCTCAAACCAGGTTTCCACAGGCCCATGTCGCTTTCCCTTCTGCCAGTTGGTTCGCCGATCCATGTTCCCGTTGGCATACCACTCCGTAGCCACCCCATCCGCCAACCCCTTTTTAAAGCGCGTCTCCTGCAAAATCTGCCCCTGCTCATTCCAAAGCCTTGCAATCCCTTCTCGCACTCCCTGATCAAAGTACGCCTCACTCTCCATCTGGTCGTTGGCATACCAACTGCGGTATCGCCCATGCATTCGACCCTCCCAAAACTCCGCCTCCGTCTTCCTTTTCTTGGAACTCGATTCGGCAATCCCGGTAAACGGCTCCTTCTCGCCCTGCCGGTAGAAAAGATCGCCCTTCGCCTTCAGCTCCGCGACCGGGATCGTCTCGCCCGACCGGCCCATCCCTAGAGCAACCAGCCCTATGAGCACCATTCCCGCCCAAAAGATCTTCGGATTCAGAGCGCCCACACCGCCAAGGCGGTGACCCTTCCGGCCAGATCCGCGAGGTTCTCCGGCACGATCCGCTCCGCCGTGACCGTGGGATGCAACCGGTCGTGCCGTGCGTCCAGCTTTATCCCCGGCTCGTACTCGTCCGTGAAAATCAGGTCGCTCACGAAATCCCGCCCGCCGTTTCTTCCTGTCCATTTCCAATATAAATCCCTCAAATTGCGCTCCGATTCAATCAAGATAACGGAAACGACCGATCCCTTTAATTTCATCGTCAACTCCCGATAAGCCGGAAACCACGAGGGCGGCTCCGTTAACTCCCCGCGAATGATCAATGTCTCCGATGGACTCAGGGCACGCCCGGCTACCTGAACTTCATCCCACTCCTTCCCATGGCAATCCTGAGCATCCATCCAGCTTGGACGCCCCTCCCATCTCATCCGTTCAACCCAATTGCCGATGGGCAATTTTTCGGCAGTGTAGTCTCTTGTGAAGCATCCCACGTCCAAACCCCTCCATACCCGCGTTGTTTCTGGAATGTCACAAAAGGAAATCATCCGGATTTTCCGTTTCGGCCTGGTCGGTGGCGTGGGGACCTTCCTCAATGCCTTCGTCGTCTGGTTCCTCCTCTCCCTGGGCCACGCCTTTCTTGACTTGAACCCCGGAGGTCACCGGGTCGCCACCGGTGCCGCGGTTATAGCGTGGGTCCTCTGTTGCGGTATCAACTACCTGCTGAACGCCGCTTGGACCTTTCGTTCCTGGCCCCCCTCCTGGAAAATGGCACGCCAGTACTACTTGGCCGCCGCCGTCGCCTTCGTCTTCCAACTCCTTCTGCTCAACTTGCTCCTTTTTATCATCTCCCCCGAACGTTCACTCGAAACTGCCACCCTCAACGCCGTCGCCGTCGCCACGGGCGCTCTGCTCAATTATCTCTTCGCCTCCCTTTGGGTCTTTGGCAAACCAGCCCCATCCTCCCGCTCATGACATTGACTCCCCCCAAGGCCCACCTCTACGCCCCCCGCGGCCAAGATCCCCTCGCCGTACTTGCTTCCACCACCCATCTGGGAAGCGGGGCTCACGCGGACG
>CAIVGD010000014.1 GCA_903905395.1 uncultured Verrucomicrobiota bacterium | reverse complement strand
GCCGATTTACTGCGGCGAGCGATGGGAAAGAAGAAGACCGAGGAGATGGCGAAGCAGAGGGAAACCTTTGTCGTGGGCTGTGCCAAGGTGAACGGGATCCCGCGGTCCCAGGCCCTGCGGATTTTTGAACTTTTGGAGAAATTCGCCGGGTATGGCTTCAACAAGAGCCATAGTGCGGCGTATGCGGTGTTGGCGTGTCAAACGGCTTACTTGAAGGCGAATTATCCGACCGAGTACATGGCGTCGCTGTTGTCCCATGAATTGGATAACACCGATAAAATTGCGCTCTTCACGGCGGAGGCGCAAAATATGGGAATTAGGATTCTGCCGCCGAGCGTGAACACGAGTGATAAAAACTTCACCGTGGAGCCTAACAAGATTCTTTTCGGACTGGGGGCGATCAAGAACGTGGGAGGGGCGTGCGTGGATGCGATCCTCGAGGCGAGAAAAACTGGTGGGAATTTCCAATCGATGGACGATTTCTGTGCGCGTGTGGATTACAAGGCGATCAATAAGAAGGCGGCGGAGAGTCTGATCCGGTGCGGCGCGTTCGATGAGATAAGTTCGAACCGGGCGTGGTTGGCTTCCAAAGTGGAGGACGCGATGGCATTAGCGAGTTCGGTGTCACGCGACAAAGAGCGAGGGCAGGGGACGCTGTTCGGTTTGATGGAGGAAGCTTCGCCCGCAGCGGCTCGTGGAGGGGAGAAGGCGCCGGCGGATTTTTCGGATTGGCCGAAGCGCGATAAGCTGACCGCGGAGAAAGAGCTCTTGGGGTTTTATGTGACAGGTCATCCGGCGGATGAGTTCGAGGCGGATCTGCGGGCGTTTCGGACTGTGAATCTGGGGGAGCCAGAGGAGATGCAGAGCGGAACGGTGGCGCGGCTTGCGGGAGTGGTGACGGCGGTGGAGGTGCGGCTGACGCAGAGGGACAAGAAGCCCTACGCGCGGGTGATGTTGGAGGACAAGACTGGGCGGATGGAGGTGATGATTTTTCCGGATTTGTACCGTGAAACTGGAATGGCTCTAAAGGTGGGCACGCCGCTGGTGGTGGGGGGATCGGTGGACACCGATGCGGAGGAGCGGGTGAGGTTGCGGACGTCGGAGTGCGTGACCTTGGAGGCGGCTCTGGCGAAGTGGGTGACACATGTGCATCTCGTGCCGACGCGTGAGGATCTGGCTGGAGAGAAGATGGCGAAGGTGAAGGAGATTGTAGCGGGTCAGGCTGGGGAGATTCCCATGCGGCTGGAGCTGGAGGTGGATGGGAAGAAAGTGATGATGGAGGCTGGGGTGCAGATGCGGATTCGTCCGACGTTGGAGGTGATGGGGAAGTTGCGGGAAGTTATGGGGGCGGACCGGGTGAAGTTGGCGGTGAAGGAAGTGGAGGTGCCGAAGCCGAGGTGGAGTCAGAGAAGGGGGTAGGGGGGGGATGATTTTGGATTCTAGGTTTTTGATTTTGAATTTTTACGAGGTGCTGGGGAAAGGGGTTAAGGGATTCAGGAAGTGTGATGGCTTAAAACTGGTTTAAGCGATCGAGCAAGGCACGGAGCCGCCCGAGGTTACGACGGTTGAATGGGACGCATAGGCGGGCGAGTGAGGCGAGCTCGGGCTCGTTGGATTCCTCGGGGTAGGGATCGCAGGTGGTAATTAAAGTGTCTCCGCGGAGAATATCGTGGAAATCATCATTCAGGCGGACGAGGGCTCCCGCAGGTATCTGCCGTTGGAGGCGGATGATCATGACCTTGCCCACGTAGCGATAGGAGTGGAAGTTGTAGTAGAAGTTGACGACTTCCCGGCGCGCGAACTCAAGATCATCGGTGACCTTGAAAAGGGTGAAGTCCTCTCCGGAAATCAGGCCGTCTCCGAGAAGATGCTCGCGCAGATATTTTTCGAACGTCTTCCAGAAATTTCCGCGGGGGGCGTCAACCATGACGAGGGGGATGATGTTGGATTTACCCGTTTGCATGAGGGTGAAAGTCTCGAAGGCCTCGTCCATCGTGCCGAAGCCACCTGGGAAAAGAGCGATGGCGTCGGAGTGTTTGACGAAGTTGAGCTTGCGGGTGAAGAAGTATTTAAAGGTGAAGAGCTTGGTGTCACCGCGGATCGTTTCGTTGGGGTCCTGCTCGAAGGGAAGTTCTATGTTGAGGGCGAAGCCGTGCTCCCGCCCGGCGCCAGCCTGTGCGGCGCCCATGATGCCTTCGCCACCTCCGGTGATGACCATGTAACCGGATTCCTGCATGAGTTGGCCAAAGCGGAGGGCGGCTTTGTAGGTTGGACTGGTGGGCTTGGTCCGGGCGGATCCGAAGACCGAAATCTTTTTAATGCCGCGGTACGGCGCGAAGAGCTGATTGGCGTCGCTAATCTCCCGCATCACCCGCTTGAACTGCTTGAGGTCGCCCACGTTGGTTCCGTCCGACCCGAGACGCAAGATAATGGAAATCATCTCCCGAAAGAGTTGCCGTTGACCGGAGATTCCCGCGGCTTCAATTAGCTCTTCGATATTGTTATCCAACGGTTTAGATGGGGTTTCCGGTTTCTTCACGGCAGTCTTCGATTTCACATTTGAAAACTGGCTGGGAGGATCGGCTATGGCAAATCTTTTGGAGGCACTGAGGGCACGAGTCCTGGTGGGAGACGGGGCGGTGGCGGCCTTGGCTGGCGAAAAGAAAGCGAAACGGGATGAATCCATGCTCGACCGATTGAAAAAAGAGCGCATCGCGGCGGTGGCTTTTTAGCCGAATTCCCGCAACTTCGACGCACAGATGAAGAAGCTGGAACGGAAAATGGCGCGGGAGGTAGAGGAGCATTTTCGTGGGGTGCACCTGATCACGCCGATGGTACAGTCCGGGATGGCCGCGCAGATCGTGCAGGAGTTTTTAAGGATCCCATGAGCGAAATGGTCATTCATGGAAGCCGACCCCGCAACGTGGGTTGGCTGAGGGCGGCGGCCCTTCTCTACGGCGATTGGGGGACGAGCAAGGCATACGTCATTGGACTGGCGGTCTTGCTGGCGGGCTATGCGGCGCCGGTGTACCTCGCGGCGATCGTGGGGCTGACCTTTCTCGTGGGGTGTAATTACGTTTGGGTCTGCCGTTATTTTCCGGAGGGGGGTGGGGTTTATCATTCGGCTCGGACGCATAGTGCGCGTCTGGCGGTGATCGGGGCGCTTCTGCTCCTCGCGGATTATGCGGTGACGGCCTCGATGAGTTGTTATGAGGCGTTCAATTATTTTGGAACGGGCGACGCCACCCGCTGGGCGATTCTGGCGGTCTTTGGCCTTGGGGTCCTTAACTACTTCGGTCCGCGTCTATCCTCAGGTTTTGCCGTGTACTTGGCCGTACCGATGGTGCTGGTGGTAATGGGATTGGCGGTGGGGGGGATCTGGAAGCATCCGGTGCTCCATTGGCATTGGCCTCAGGTGAGCTTTGGTCATAGTTGGCAACTTTTCGCGGGGATGGTTCTGGCCTTATCGGGTGTGGAAGCAATCGCCAACACCACCGGGGTGATGAAGCTGGACGAGGGTTCTTCACCAGAAAAGCCGTCGGTGCACCACAACGCCCGCCGGGCGATCTGGATCGTGATGGCAGAAGTTTGTCTGTTGACGACGGCCCTCGGAGTGCTGGCGGCGGGAATGCCGCAGGAAACATTCGACCATCCGGAAAGTTTTCTCCGCAAGATGGCGGAATATTATGTCCACCCGGCCTACGGGGTGGCGGTGGGCATGGTGGTCGGTCTGCTGCTCCTTTCGGCTGTGAACACCGCGATTGTGGCTACCGTGGCCATTCTCTACAGCCTCGCGCAGGATGGGGAGTTGCCTCCGACCTTCAGGATGTTGAACCGGCACGGGGTTCCGTGGGTGCCCCTGATTGTCTCGGTGGGTCTGCCAATTTTGATTTTGGATATGGCCCCCGGGTTTGAAGCTCTCGCGTCTCTCTACGCCATCGGCGTGGTGGGGGCGATCATGCTCAATCTGGCCTCGACCAGCACGGACATGAAGTTGCCCATGGCGACATGGCAGCGGATCGTGATGATTGTAACAGCCTGCCTGATGGCCGCGATCTGGCTGACGATCGCGGCGACAAAGACGCACGCCCTGATTTTTGCCCTCACGGTTTGCGGGGTGGGTCTGTTCGTACGGGAAACCTACCGAGCGCGGGCCAAGGAGGAAGCGGCGGCCGGTCCGGTGGTTGTGCCCTCGGTTGCTGAGAAACCGGCGACCACTCCTGTGTTTGGAGAAGAGCTGGGTGAAGAGGGAGGGCGGATTCTGGTGGCGGCGCGGGGACTCACTCCTTCGGCCAAGTATGCGATGGAGGAAGCGAAGCTACGGAGTGCCCGACTCTTCTTCCTCTATGTCCGTGAGGTGCAGGTGGCGACCGAGGTCATAGGCAAGCTGAGCGACGATGAGGAAGCACAAAAGGTGATTGCGGAGATCAAGGAAACGGCTGCTGCTGAAAGAGTGGCACTCACCCCCATGTACTGCGT
>CAIVGD010000013.1 GCA_903905395.1 uncultured Verrucomicrobiota bacterium | reverse complement strand
GAGTGGGTCAGGCACCATGACCGCCGCCACCTACGCCCTCCAAGGCGGCACAGTGAGCGCCAACTTGGGAGCTGGCGCGCTGACCTCTTCCAGCGGCACGACCTCTCTCAGCGGGACTTCAGCCGCCACTGCGGTCAACGTCACCGGCGGCACACTGAATACGAGTGCTGCGAATAAACTGCTCGATACGGCAGCCGTTGTTGTTTCCAGTGGCACCCTCGGATTGGGTGGAAGTGACACGGTGGGTTCCCTTGCAGCTTCCGGGACAGGTACGGTGACAGTGGCAAGCGGCAGTACCCTCACCGCAAACGGGAATAGCTCGATCGAAGGCTCCGCCAAAGCCACTGGTGGCACGGTGGCCATCGCAAATAATTCCAAGCTGACCTTGGCCAACTCTTCCACCACCACGACCAGCGACCTCTCAATCGGCTCTGGATCTACTCTGGCGGGAACTGGTGGTACTTCCGGCCAGATCAAAGGTGGTGGATTGCTCAGCCCTGGCAACAGCCCGGGCATCATCACCGCCGGCTCGGTCAATCTTTCCGGCGGCATCGATTTCGCTTTCGAGTTTACCGCCACCGGCGCCCCCACGTATTCCTCAGCAACCAACAGTAAAAATGATCTTCTCCATCTCACTTCCGGCGTCACTCCCTTCTCCGGTTCCTTCACCGCCGCAAATACCGTCAGCATCTACTTCAACGATGCCAACCTCAACGCCACTCTACTTAGTGTCACTCCCTCCACCTACTTGGGGGGTTTCTTTGTTGATGCGACCAGCTTCGATATCGCGGGTCTTCTCTCCTCAGCCAGCCTGCAATACTTCATCGCCGCGGTTGGGGGCACCACGACCTTCAATGGTGTGAACTACAATCTGATGTCCACCGAAGTCACCAGCAGGATGCTCCTCTCGAATCAAAACCAGTCTTCGGCCGCTTTCACGACCGGGTCGGTCAGTGGCACGGTACTCGGCGTGACCACCGTGCCCGAGCCCTCCTCCACTGCCCTCCTCGCTCTCGGCTTGGCCGCTGTCAGCCTTCTACGCCGTCGCCGTCGGATCGCCTGACTCCAGCGGTTCGGTCCCCTCGAACCATCCCTCACCAGCGCTTCGCGCTAGTTGAAGTCAGAAGAGCTGAGAATTGATAGCTAATGTAGCCCTAGCCCAGTAAGTAGTGGGCAGAAGTGGGCGCTTGTTGCATCTCTAGTCGAGCGGTCGGGTAGCCCTAGCCCAGTAAGTAGTTTGTCGATTTTGCTCTGACACTACTCTGACACCTTTTTCACACCTTTTCTAAGTCCTTGTCAGTGTCTCTTTGCTCTGGCACTACTCTGACACTACTCTGAGCAGAAAATCGTCAACTAGCTAATCCATAATAACTTGTGATTTTTGGTAATTTCGCTGGCTAGTGTTCACTGCACGATTTTGCCCACCTTCAAACTGGCGGCTCCCTCTGACTTAAACTTACTCTTAAACTTCAACTGGCGGTCCTCCGCCTCTCCCAAGCCAATGGATCGAGATAAATGTTGGCCAAGAACTGGCTGATGACCGCGCCTTGCGGCGTGCCTTGCTCTGTTGGCTGCCAGCCTAGGACGCTCTCCAATACCACGGCTTTTGATAACCCTCCATCAGCCGAAGCACTCTTCCGTCCACTATCTTGCGCAAGACTCGCTTCATCAGCGCGTCTTGCGGATCGTGTCGAAGTAGCTTTGGATATCCGCATCCACTACGCGTAAGAACGCTGGACGCAGGGAAGACGGCTCGACAAACGAGCGATGATGGGAGGGAGGCATCGCCTTCGATGCCCATGCGGTGCCAGAACGGATGCCGGTGGCAGTATCCCTCCAAAAATTGAGCTTACGCGCGGATCAAGGGTTAGTGTATCACTTGGACAAGAGATAGGTGATAATATATAAACCGCTTATGATAGCTCAGGAGTGGCAAAAGGATCATGGCCATTCTCGAAAAGTGCCGGCGTGCTGGTGCAGCGCACACCCCAGCAGGATCTTTAACTCACACCAACAAGATGAGCTACCGTTAATCCTCCTTCTCAGCGTCAAATGAAAAACCTCGCCGCCCTGCGCGCATTGGAATCTCTTCCAAAGGTCCCAGCTCCGGTGGTGACCGGCTTCGATGGCTTTGTGGATGAGATGATCAGCGTGGTCGCCGAGCGGACTTCGCTCGATCACTTTTCACAAGTCCCCGACATCGCTACCTTTGGCGGCATGATCTCGGCGGCCGCAGGGCACAGCAGCCTGCGGGAAATCGTCGTCAATGCCGTGCATCCCGGAGGCTGCGCGGTGAACCTCGGAGATGGGCTCGCGGCACTGGGAGTTCCGGTCGATTGCTTCGCGACACTCGGAGAACCCATGCACCCAGCATTCAGTGAACCCGCATCCCGTTTCAGGAAGGCGATCTCGTGGGGGCGCGAACCTGGACGCACGCTCGCGTTCGAGTTTTCCGATGGCAAGCTGATGTTTAGTTCTGTCAAGCAACTGGAGGAATTCACCCCGCAGGATATCTCCCTGCGGCTCGGGGGCGGGGTCTACCAGTCCTCGTGCCTGGAGGCGGCCATCATCGCACTGACCGACTGGAGCCTCTATCCGCACATGACGGCCGTCTGGCGGTTGCTCCAACACGATGTCTATTCAAAGCTAACGCACCGGCCGCACTTCTTCATCGACCTTGTCGATCCCTCGAGCCGATCAGCCGCAGATATTCTTGCCATGGTGGATACTTTGCCGTTCCTAGAAACCTGTGGCCCCGTCACCCTCGGCCTTAACGGCAATGAAGCCAACATCCTCGCTCAGCTGCTCGGACTGGAGCCGGCACAGGAAGAGGAAGACTCCATGCGCCTGGCGGCAGGCTTGCGGACAAAATCCGGCGTCTCAACCATCGTGATCCACAATCTTAAATTCGCAGCTTCAGCCGGGTCCGGCGGCGGGTTTTCTACGCAGGGCCCTTTCTGCGAGCGACCGCTCAAGAGTACGGGGGCAGGAGACCGCTTCAACGCCGGCTATTGCCTTGGTCTTCTGGCCGTGGCCGCCCCCGAAGTTTGCCTCAGTCTTGGATGCGCGGCGTCCGGGTTTTTTGTCCGCAACGCACATAGTCCTTCCCGTTCTGAGTTGGCTGAATTCATGAAGCAATGGGCGGCAGGCACGGTGTAAGCTCTTGGATTTTTTTTTTGATCGAGTGTTGAACACCTGTTGTCACACCAAAAAAACTTCCTCGCCATTTTCTCCACCTGAGCCCAAACGGGGTTCACCTAATATGCAGGGCCTGCCCGCCATCAGTCTTGAATTAGAATGGTGGTCCCGCGACCCCGGGAGTCGCCACACATCGCTGGAAATCCTCCACTCGCATCCTACCCAATCAAAAATCCGCGCCGTCGGCGCGGCCTCCCCTCTGACTTAAACTTCAACTGGCGGTCCTCCGCCTCCCTATCTTATCCCGCCAGCGGCGGCGGGCGCCGCCTTGCGGTCTTCCGCGTCCGCTTCCCCTCCAAAACGGTGATCACGGTAAAGGGTGATGGACACATCCCGATTCTTCCGGATGCACTCCTTGATCGCCTCGGGATCCTTTTCACACCAGAGCAGAGTCTTCCAACTGGTCAGATGCTTCGGCTTGTGAAAATCACTTCCCGCGATGAACGGCAGACGTTTCAATCCCACCGGATTAAAAAGATCGTCCCGATTCCCAATCTCCCATGCATCAATCAACGGACGGAACTCCTCCTGCCGATCCCACAGATAAAGAGTGTCCTTTCCCCAAGCTGAACTCATGTGATGCGGATGTGCGGCAATCGTGAGCCCCCCCTGCCCGCGAATCTGCAAGCAGATCTCCTTTAATGAAAGAGCCGGATCGATCGGGCTCTGCAAATCTATCCCCAGGAGATGAGCCGATCCCTTGGCCGTCAGACCATCGTGGTTGAACTCAAGTCCAGGAAACAAAATCATCCGGTATCGTGTCCAGGCCCGGTTTTTTTCCTCCGCCAAGGCGTGAAAATAATCCGGTAGATCCTCCAGCGTTAGCACCAATCCAGATAGGTTGGCCAATCGCCCCAGTAATCGTCGCCGATCCACCAGATGATCGGTCACCCCCAAAGCATCGAATCCCCTTCTCCCGTAAAAATCCACCATCTCCCGCAGAGTCAGCCGCCCATCCGAGAATATCGAGTGGGTATGCAGATCCACCATGAGCAATCCCTTTCGGCCGGAGTGCCCGTTCGGCACCAGCCTCAATTCCGGAACTCGTTCGATCGAGTTGGCCGCTTTGGCGATCTGGAGAATCCTGTCCGACAGCCTCCCAACCGCTCCTGCGGATCTGTGTGCCTCCTTCCGCGCCCTCCGTCCCCACTCCCGCAAACCCACCCCGCCTCCTTCGAGTGCGGCCTTGATTCTCTCGGCAATTTCCCTCGGGGAATCGGCCAACGCCCCACAACCGGTGCGGATCACCAAACGACACACCTCCTTGCGCTTTTCCGACCCCTTGCCCCCCTCCACCAGAATGGCCGGCCGACCCGTCGCCAGAATTTCCCGCACGCTAATTGTGCCAGGTTTGGTCATCACCAGATCGTGCGCTCGGATCATCGCCGCCAAATCTTTCACCCAGCCGTGGACTTCCAAACGCTCCTTGGCCCCGCTGAATGCCTTTCGCAGATCTGCCCTCAGCCCTTCCTCTTTTCCCACCACGGCCGTCACCACCACTCCCTCCATCTCTAAAAGATGTTCGAGGGTGCGATGGGCCTTTCGGCGGCGCGAATTCACCAGATAAAGGATCTTCACCGGCGGACGTGCTTTCCCCGCCCTCTTAATTTCCTCCGCGGGGACAAAACCCGGCCGCACCGGCCAGCCGCCGGCCACCACCTCTTGAACCCGCGGATTTTTTTCCCTCAACTCCTTCGCCGCGCCCTCATCCGCCACCCACAAAAGATCTGCCGTGACCGCATCCCATCCCGGCAGTTCCTCCGCCTCGAGGACTACCCCCACCCTTTGAAATCCCGCTTCACTCCGGTCCTGCACTCGCTCCTGCAGGGCCAGCCCGATCGCCGGATGAAAAAAGACCACCACTTCTGGCCGGTTTTCCTCCAACGTTAAAGCCACCAGCCTGCGCAACTGCGGCCACGCGGAACGTCCCAAAGTGCCAATACCTGCGCGGCGAATCCATTTTTGCATCTTCTCCCCTCGTGCCCCTCGTCGTCCCATCCGCTCCGTAATCCATCCAAGCCACCCATCCACGCCTCCCCTCCCAACTTCCCGCACCTCGACCCGGACATCCGACCCCGCCTCCTCCTCCAAAAGATCACGCAGGGCCCGAGCCACATAATGATGCTCCTCTTGGCCTCCCGTCAGGATCAGGACATCCTTCACGCCCCTATGTGAATAAGTCGGGTACAACACAGAGCAAGTCTGCTAATGTTACATTTTGAAGACAATTTTCAGGCTTTAGATAGATATGTGTTAAGCATTGTACATCATTTTTTTGTGTCGCTTTTATACTGGGTCTCAATGCGCTTTCTTGCCTCGTCCTCGAGTTTTTTCCGCATTGGGGATAACTCCTTCGTGATCGATTGTTCCACGGCCACTTTTTCCGTCCAGTAGGTTCGGACGAAGGCATCTTCCTTCTCGGGAGTCACGGCCAACTTAAAATCCTTGGCTACTTCCAGTGCCTCCCGTCGAGACTGCTCTCGCACCTCATCAAGTCGCTCCACCAGTCTGGCTTTCTGCGGGTCTGTGAGCTTCGGGTAAGGAGGCCACTCCTGAAGTTTCGCATCCAACTGCTCTCTGGGGACAAGGATCAATGTCAGGATCTGGACGAAGCGGCCTTCCTCAGGAGACCCGGCCCAAAACTGATCTTTATCCCGCGCGATCATTCCCTTTTTGGGAACGAACGGGCCGTCTGGAATCCTCGGGGGATGCGGCTTGACCGTTTTGGCCACCGACTCCGACTCATCCTCTGGCGCCGATTGGGCCAGCAACGGGGATGCCAGCACCCCGACGATCAGCAAGCACTGTGCTATTTTTTTATTCATAATCCTGCCCACCATCGATTATCTGCATCCTCATCCACCAAGGCTTCTAAGGCTGCGAACACCGCAGCATCACTCACCCTCGGTGGTTGATTCTCCCATCGGATCAAGCCGACTGCGAGAACGGCTAGGCCAGCCCCTGCAATCACCCATTTCCACCGGGGCATCCAGTACCAGCCTCGTTGCGCTTCGGCCTCACGCTCGGTCCGGAGACGAGCGAGGGTCCTGGCGGCAAACCACGCTGGCGCCTTGGGCGGGGGGACTGAGGCCAGCAGTTTCTCCAGATCTGCCCCTAGCCCTTCCTCACTCTTCCTCTGATCTATACCATGTTTCTTCATATAGGATTAAACCTCACTTTTGCTATTTCGGT
>CAIVGD010000012.1 GCA_903905395.1 uncultured Verrucomicrobiota bacterium | reverse complement strand
CACATTGTTCACGTGGGCGCAGTATCACAGTTACGAACTGAAGAATGGGGAGAACTGGGATGCGATCCGCGAGCGGGAGGCTGACAAAATCTACGATCTCGTCTGCCAGTACGCTCCGAATATGCGCGGCAAGATGATCGGGAGGTATATCCAGACCCCGCTCGATCTGGAGAGGGATCTGGGTTTGTTGCGCGGGAATGTGATGCATTTCGAGATGAGCTTGGATCAGATGTTTATGTTCCGGCCTTTGCCGGAGATCTCCTGCTATCGGGCCCCGATGAAGGGGCTCTATTTGACCGGATCCAGCACCCATCCTGGTGGAGGAGTGTTTGGCGCCGGCGGGCGCAACACGGCAAAGGTGATCCTGGGTTGGCGGGGTTGAGACGCGGGGGGTAGGATCCAGACATGGCCACGGGTACTCCCACGCGGATAAAACAGGCCGATCCCGTCCGGCAATTTTCTATTTTTCTGGCGAACAAGGCGGGGCGTCTGCTCGAACTGATCCGGATTCTGAATGGCCGGCATGTGCATGTGGTGGCCCTTACCATTTTGGATACGACCGACAGCGCGATTGTGCGGATCGTGGTGGATGATCCGGATCAGGCGCGCGCGATTTTTAATGAGCAGGCGGTGGCCCATACGGAATCCACGGTGGTGGCGGTGGAACTGGGCGCGGCCACGGAACTGCCCAAGGTGCTTTCCGCCCTGCTGGAGGCTGAGATAAATCTTCTGACCACCTATGCGTTTCTGGTGCGACCGGAGGCGAAGCCTGCGCTCTGCCTGAATCTGGATGACAACGATCTCGGTGCTCAGGTGTTGAGCCGGGGCGGATTTCGGCTCCTCGGTCAGGGCGACATTTCGAGATAAGGGACGGCGTCGCCGCGACCTTAGCCCTCAATTCTCAGCTCTTCTGACTTAAACTCCCTCGCCCCGCGAGGGCCCTTCGAAGCTCTGTCCCGCAGAGCCGGACGAGCGAAGTAGGGTCAACTTAAACTCGCGGTTCTCCGCGCCCGCGTCTGCGTCCCGCGACCGCGGGATTCGCACTTCTGATCACTTCCTCCCGCTCACTACCCACATCACAACCTCCAATCCCTGTTTTTAACTGACAGGGATGGAGTGATCATCCACAGAAAAAAAGCCCATTTCGGAAAAATGCTGATCAAAGGCAAAAGCTGTGCGCATGGCAAGTTGTCGCATGGCATCGAAACTGGTCAGGTCAACCAAACTCAGACTCCTTCGCCTGGCAATTCTCCACTGTGCGGCCGCCCGCTCAAAGCCGTCATGCCCCACGGAGTGGATTCGGCATAAAGGCAGAAAATCATCCTGGAAAACCATGACCGCTTCCGATCCCAACCGTCGCTGAATCAATGACCAACTCTCCAGACGAACATAGTCGGTGGTCCAGATTTCGGCTTTGGCCTTAGCCAAAGCCCCCCACTTTGATTTTGACTCCACGTGAAACTTGTCGCTTTTATCCAAGGCGGCGAGAAAGGCCGAAGTATCAATGAAGGTCGCGGTCACCATTTGTCTTCCAGATATTGGTCGTGCTTTTCGGCCAGATCGGTCAGTCCACTATCAAACTTTCCCATCGAATTCATGACACGAGACCAATTATGGTCCAGTTTTTCATCATCCATCTTTCGTTCCACCGATTTTCGGACAATAGCCGAAATACTTTCCCCTGTTTCCTTGGCCCTGAAACGTAGCTTTTGGTAGGTCGCTTTCTCAAACTGGATCTGTGTTCTCACCATGTTGGTATCCTAGTGCCAAAATGCCATCAGTCAATATAAAATCCCGCAACAAACTGCCCAAAAGAATCTTATGACTCGTGCTCAACCGAAACCCGGAAGGCGCTGCAAACACAAAACGTAAACCTAAACAAAAAGGCTTTTACGTCGCCGCGGTCAACCTCTGT
>CAIVGD010000011.1 GCA_903905395.1 uncultured Verrucomicrobiota bacterium | reverse complement strand
TCTGGTCGAGCCAGATCCCGTAGCGGAGGCCGTGCGTGGTGAGTTGGACGGTGGGAAGGTGGAGTCTCTCCATGGTTTCACGCAGGACGAGAAAAGCGGGTAGGGCGACGGAGGCGCGATCATGCGGCATGCCTCGAAGTTTGAGCAGGCGGTGGAGGGAGAGTGGGCGAAGCTTTTGCATGATCGGGTTTAGCTTTTGCCGGTGAAGGAGGAATCCTTCAAGCCGGCGGCCCTTGAGGTTGCGGCCCCGCAAGAGGCAGGCGTAGGCATGACCGGTACCCCCGGAGAAGCTGGCGCTGGTGCGACCGGATGGCCTGGGAAGTTTTTTTAGGAATTTCCGGATGGAGGTGGTGGCATTTTTCCATTCGCGGTCGGATGGAGGGTGGTGGGGTAGGAGGGTATCGCGCACGGCCACACATCCGAGGTTTAGGCTGACAATTTTGGGTTTTGCAGGCCGGAGAGAATCGATCACCTCTAGGCTGCCGCCGCCCAGATCGATATGAAAACGGGGTTGGGGTGGGGGGGAGAGTTGGCGGGCGGCGAGAGCGATCAGGCGGCCCTCTTCGTGGCCGGTGAGAAGGGTGATTTTTTTTCCAATAATACGTGAGGCGGGCAGAATGAAGGATTTACCGTTCTTGGCGCGGCGAAGTGTGCCGGTTGCCACGGCGAATATCTGTTGTGGCTGGAATTTGGTGATCATGCGTTGCAAGCGGGTTAAAAGAAGAAGAGCCCGCTGGCAGGTGGCAGTCTGTATGCGGCCAGTGCTGGCGACGCCTTCGCCGAGGCGGACTGGGTAGGCTTTTTCGTGAGAAATATGGAGGACGGATCCGGTTTGCTCGGCTAGGAGGAGTTTGAAGGTATTGGACCCGAGGTCTAGTACGGCGGCACGGATGGAGGGTTGAGGCACAGGAAAGTTAAAGCGGGTTATGGATCGGTCGGCAATACGCGGTGACGCGGAGGGGGTGGGTTTTCTTTTTAAAAGAATTGGGGAGGGCTGACCCCAAGTCTCGACGAGAGGGGTGGGAATGGGTTGAATGGTGGGATGCTGGATATTGGACTGATCCGAAAAGACCCCGAAGGAGTGCGGGCGCGTTTGGCTACCCGAGGAGCGACGGCCACGGAGGGTTTAGTCCAAGTTTTGCAAGCGGATGAGGAGAGGCGGAAGTTGGTGGGGGAAGTGGAGAAGCTCAAGTCGGAGCGCAACACGATCAGCAAAGAAATTGGGGGAAAGAAGGCACAGGGGGAGTCGGTCGACGATTTAATGGCAGGGATGAAGGAAAAGTCTGATCGAATTGCGGCGCTGGATCGGCAGGTGGCGGAGGTTGAAGTTCAACAAGAGGGACTCCTTCTCTCGATTCCCAATCTTCCGTGGGAGGAGTGTCCGAAGGGAACTTCGCCGACGGATAATCCTGTTGTTTCCAAGTGGGGCGAACCGAAGAAGTTTGATTTCAAGGCGAAGGATCATGTGGCGTTGGGAGAGGCGCTGGGGATTTTGGATTTTACGGCTTCGGCCAAAATCTCAGGGAGCGGTTTTTCTGTTTACAAAGGAGCAGGGGCGCGGCTCGAAAGGGCGTTGATCAACTGGATGTTGAACTTACACAGCGGGGAACATGGCTACACCGAGGTTTCGCCTCCCTTTCTCGTGCGGGAAGCGAGCATGGTAGGGACGGGGCAGTTGCCGAAATTCCGGGATGACATGTACGCGGTCGAGGGCGGGGAGCTTTTTCTTGTGCCCACGGCCGAGGTGCCGGTGACTAATCTTCACCGGGAGGAGATCCTTACCGAGGCGGATTTACCGAAGCGGTATGTGGCGTACACTCCGTGTTTTCGGAAAGAGGCGGGGAGTGCGGGGAAGGAGACGCGCGGGCTGGCGAGGATGCATCAGTTCGACAAGGTGGAATTAGTTTGTATCGAGCATCCGGATCGTTCGATGAAGGCGTTGGAGGAACTTTGCGGGCATGCTGAGGCGGTGTTGCAAAAGCTGGGCCTGCACTACCGGAAGATAGAGCTTTGCGCCGGAGATCTCGGGTTTGGGGCGGCTCGATGTTACGACTTGGAAGTGTGGGCGCCGGGGATGGGGCAGTTCTTGGAAGTTTCATCGTGCAGTAATTTCCGGGATTTTCAGGCGAGACGGATGGGCCTGCGGTTTAAGGGGGCGGATGGGAAGAATAGGCCGTGTCACACGCTAAACGGATCAGGTACGGCGCTCGCCCGTCTCTTTATCGCGCTGGTGGAAACGTACCAAACTAAGGACGGGAAGGTGGAGATTCCGGAAACGTTGTGGGCGCTCCTCGGTACGAAAACCATTGGATAATTCTGGTTTTTGGCGGTTCTCGTCACGGCGGGGGCGGGTGGATCAATCAAGAGTTGCTTCTCCCGGGAAATGGGGGATAGCCAGTGGGATGGGTTCGGGATAAAAAGAGTTTATGCTTAAGCGAGTCTCCATGCCGGAGGTGCATCGGACGGTGCAAGTGCCGATGGGCGGGGGATTTTGGAAAAAGATGTTGGCGTTTGCCGGTCCGGCTTTCTTGGTGAGTGTCGGTTACATGGATCCGGGGAATTGGGCGACGGACATCGAGGCGGGGTCGCGTTTTGGTTATCAGCTTTTGTGGGTGCTGCTGCTTTCCAACGGAATGGCGCTGTTGTTGCAAAGTCTGGCGGCACGTTTGGGCATTGCGACCGGACGGGATCTGGCTCAGGCCTGCCGGGAATTTTATCCAGAACCGTGGGGGGCTTTATTGTATGTGCCCTGCCAGTTGGCGATCGTGGCGTGCGATCTGGCGGAGGTTCTGGGCGGGGCGGTCGGACTGAGCCTGCTGATGGGATGGCCTCTCCTGGCCTGTGCCGGAGTGGTTTCGGTGAACGTTTTTTTTATGTTTCTTTTGCAAGCCCGTGGGATGCGTTGGCTGGAGGCAGGGGTCCTTTCTCTCGTGATGATGATCGGTCTTTGTTATGTGGTGGAGCTTTGGCTGGCCCAGGTGGATTGGGCGGCGGTGCTGTCTGGTTATTTGGGACCGAAGCTGACCGGAGTCCGTCCCGTCCATGGCGGAACCAGCGACCTTTACGTGGCCATTGCCATGATCGGGGCCACCGTCATGCCCCATAATTTATATTTGCACTCGGCTTTGGTGCAAACTCGGCAGATTGAACCGACAGATAAAGGTCGGAAGGAGGCGGCTAAGTTCAACCTGATTGATTCTGCAGTGGCGCTGAACGGGGCCTTTTTAGTCAACTCATCGATTTTGATATTAGCCGCGGCAGTTTTTTATCGGTACGGGGTGGAGGTGAAGGAGTTGAGGCAGGCCTACGAAACCCTCACACCCTTGGTGGGCACGGCCCTGGCGGGGGCGCTTTTCGCCTTGGCCCTTTTAGCCAGCGGGCAGAGTTCCACCCTGACCGGCACCCTCGCGGGACAGATCGTGATGGAGGGATTTTTAAATTGGCGGGTGTCGCCATGGGTTTCCCGGATGAGTACGCGCCTGCTCGCCCTGATTCCGGCGGTGGGGGTGATTCTTTGGCGTGG
>CAIVGD010000010.1 GCA_903905395.1 uncultured Verrucomicrobiota bacterium | reverse complement strand
GGATAATCTCCAACTTTACCTTGGGGAGGAAGTCCACCATGTACTCGCTCCCGCGGTAGATCTCGGTGTGGCCTTTCTGACGGCCGTAACCTTTTACTTCCGTCACGGTCATGCCTTCGATGCCCACTTCGGTGAGGGCTTCCTTCACTTCCTCAAGCTTGAAGGGCTTGATAATCGCTTCGATTTTTTTCAGTGCCATATTCAGGTTCCTTTTTCTTTGGTTTTTTCCGACGGGGGGCTCACAGGGGAAGGGTTGTCATACCCTGCCCCCATGGGCCCCGTCACGCTGGAAATCATGCCGTCAGATTGCTTTCTCTCCCTTGTCCTCGGTTCGGATGCGGATGGCCTCATCCACAGGGAGGACAAAAATCTTGCCGTCGCCGATCTTGCCGGTTTTCGAGGCCTTGAGGATCACGGCCACCGCTTTGTCCACCGAGGACGCGGCGAGGATGATCTCCAGCTTCACCTTGGGCAAGAAGTCCACCGTGTACTCGCTTCCGCGGTAGATCTCGGTGTGACCTTTCTGGCGACCGAAGCCCTTGACCTCAGTCACCGTCATGCCCTCAATGCCGGCATCGTGAAGGGCTTCCTTCACTTCTTCCAGCTTGAAGGGCTTGATAATCGCTTCGACTTTTTTCAGGGACATATTTTTCTCCTTATTTTCGGGATGAACCCCTGATTAATAGATATAGCCCTTTTCTTCGTGATCGCTGACGTCCAGGCCTTCGCGTTCCGCCTCGACGGCCGGGCGCAGACCCAAGAGAGCCTTAAGAGTGAGGGCAATGACGGTCGTGCCGACGATCGAAAGGACCAGAGTTACGGCGATACACTTGAGCTGCTCGATATAGAGCGTGTGACCCACGATATCTTTCAGATTCGTGTTGAGATTCGAGTTCACCTCGGCTGTCGCCAGCACTCCAGTGAGAAACGCCCCCATCGTGCCGCCCACCGCGTGGACCCCAAAGGTGTCCAGGGCGTCGTCGTAGCCAAACCATTTCTTCACGCGGGTACAGAAAAACCAAGGCACAAGGCCGGCGGCGACTCCAATGATGATCGCGCCGGAGGCGTTGACGAAGCCGGTTGCGGGGGTGATGACCACGAGGCCCGCCACCGCCCCGGAGCAGAAGCCGAGAACGCTGGCTTTGCCCTTGTCAAAATATTCGGCCACCGCCCAGATAAAGGCGCCGACACCCGTGGCGAGAGTCGTCGTCATAAACGCGTTGGCAGCCACCCCGTCCGCGGCAACGGCCGAGCCGGCATTAAATCCGTACCAACCGACCCAGAGCATCCCGGTGCCGACCATGCAAAGGACCATGCTATGCGGGGCCATCTGCTCTTTGCCAAAGCCCAGGCGCTTGCCGAGGATCATACAAAGAATCAGAGCGGACCATCCGGAGGACATGTGAACCACCGTGCCGCCGGCAAAGTCGATCGCCTTGATCGAGGCTCCGGCATTCCAAACTCCGTTCATCAATCCGTTGATCCCCCAGACCATGTGGGCAAGCGGGAAGTAAACGATGAACATCCAGGCTCCGACAAAGAGGAGGATGGCGGAGAATTTAATGCGCTCCGCGATTGCGCCGATGATCAGGGCCGGGGTGATGATTGCGAACATCATCTGGTACATGCTGAAAACATTCTGGGAAACCCAGTATGCGTAATCTGTGTTCGGCGCGGAGTTCACCCCTTTCAAAAAGAGAAAATCCAATCCGCCCAGGATTGGGCTTTCGAATCCCTTACCGAAGACGAGGCTGTAGCCGACCGCCCACCAGAGAATCGTCACCAACCCAGTGATGCCGAGACATTGGGCCAAGACGGACAGAACGTTCTTGGAACGGACCAAGCCGCCGTAAAACAGGGCGAGTCCGGGAAGAGTCATGAACAACACCAAAGCGGCGGAGGTCATCATCCAGGCGTTGTGGCCGGGACCGGCGATACCCACGGAAGCGGTAGTCAGTCCTTCAGGAATATTTCCCTTGGCGTCTTTGAGCGCGGCGGTGGGGTCCCCGTTGCCGAGGTAAGCCTCCAGACCAGCGACCCGCTGTTCGAGGGTCGGAACGGGCGCGTCCGCACGGACCCCCATGACCGACAACCATAATACCGAGAGCACCACGAGCGGGCGCCATCCCAACATACTTTGCATCATCATACTTTCATCTCCTTTACTTGGTCTGTTATCTATCGTCACGAGGACGGACCCTTGAAGCAGACTTTCTCCATGAGGTCATGTCTATTAAAGCAAGTACCATGCCAAGTTTTGAAAACCCTCTAAAATATTTTTAATTTGTTGATGGGTAATGACTGGTATTTCTGAGTTTCTGATACGCGATGAGATTTTCAGGCATACCCGTGGCGATTTACAGCCAAAGACACGCTTTGGCGCTCCCCTTTTTCCACCGCCCTTCGGGCCGGGTTTATTGCGAGAGACGGCCAGGAATGGCCGCCTTGCAGGCAGGTTCAGCTCCTGGGTTTTAGGCTTCTTCGGGTTTCGGAGTGGCTTCCCCGCCCTCGCCCACAGCAAAACGTGTGAACCGACGCACGACGATGTTTTCGCCCAGCTCACCGATTTTGGATGCGACGACATCCTTGATCGTGAGGTTGGCGTCTTTGACGAAGGCCTGCTCCATCAGACAGACGGTGCTGTAGTACTTCTCCACCTTGCCGGCCACGATCTTCTCCACGATGGGGGCGGGCTTGCCCTTTATCTGGGCGGCGGCCACTTCCCTTTCGTCATTGAGCGCTTTCTCCGGCACCTCTTGACGGCTGACGTAGATCGGGCTGGCGGCCGCGATCTGCAGGGTGATGTCCTTGACCAATTCGCGGAAGTTTTCGTTCTTCGCGACAAAATCGGTCTCGCAGTTCACCTCGACGAGGACGCCCACTTTGCCCCCCAGATGAATGTAGGAGGCGATGACGCCTTCCCGAGTTTCCCGACCGGCTTTTTTGCTGGCTGAAAGATTGAACTTCTTGCGAAGGATCTTCTCGGCCTCCTCAGGGTTGCCGTGGGCTTCGGTCAGGGCGTTCTTGCAATCCATCATACCGGCATGGGTGCGGTCACGGAGTTCCTTGACGATTTTTGGGTCAATGGCAGCGGCGGTGCTCATGATTTTTTCCTTTCGCTCTGGGCTCCGCGATTAGGCGGCGATAGCCGCTTCCTTTTCCTTGGGGGTTTTATCTTTGTCTTTTTTCTTCTCCTGCCCCTCGGTGGGTCCTCGGCGACGGCCCTCCTCAATGGCATCGGCCATCGGCTCCATCACGGCACGAATCGATCGGATCGCGTCGTCGTTGCACGGCACAGGGATGTCCGCCTGCTCGGGATCGGCGTTGGTATCCGCGAGAGCGATGACCGGGATGCGAAGGCGTCGGGCCTCCTTCACGGCAATTTCTTCACGGGGCATATCGACGACGATCATGGCCGCTGGAATTTTATCCATTTCCAAGATGCCGGCCAGATTGCGGCTGAGCTTGGCCTTTTCGCGACGGAGGGCGGCGGACTCTTTCTTGGGAAGGAGATCCATCGCGCCAGACGTCTCTTTGGTCTCGATGCTCTTCAAGCGAGCCACGCTGCGGCGGATGGTGGTGAGATTTGTGAGAGTGCCTCCCAGCCAACGTCCAGTGACATAATGGGAGCTGGTGCGTTCGGCCAGCTCCTTGACCACTTCCTGGGCGGGTTTTTTGGTGCCCACGAACAGGACGCGACCGCCTTTGGCCGCGGCCTCGCGCAAAAAGTCGGCAGCCTTGCGAACCTGCTCAGCGGTACGGGAAAGATCGATGATGTAGATCCCGTTCCTCGGCCCGAAGATGAATTCTTTCATCTTGGGATTCCACTTGTCGGTGCGGTGTCCGAAATGGACTCCGGCTTCGAGTAATCGTTTCACTTCTGTTTCTGTTACTACCATGATCGTATCTCCTGTTCGTCTATGACCTCGCCAAGGGCGGGGCTTCCCTTTCTAGGGAATAGGGTTTCAGTTTCGTTGTCCGCGTAAACGGACGTGGATCCCAGGCCTCGCGCCTCTTTTTCAATCGAAAAAGTAGAGCAAGGCATCATCAACGTAGGGATTTCTTCGGCGTAGCCAAGCTTCCCTTTTTCTTTAAGGACAGGCGTGGGGTCAGACCCCGTTTTGGAAAATTCCGGACAAATTGGGAACGGATCTGGGGTCAGACCCCAAACGGAGTCGTGGGGTGTTAAAAGTTTTTACATTTTTATGTTGACAAAACTACTTAAGTCATTCATAGGTTGTTATATGCGAGGGATTTTAATGAAAATCGGCCTTGTGGTCTTCCCAATTCTTGCATCACAAGCTATTGGGGTTGAGTCTCTTAAACCCAAAGTTGAGCCTAGGAAGGACTCGGGTTCCACCACCACGTGTAGTTTCCCGACTAAAAGAAATATCATAACCACCTATTTTTGGATTGGGCAAGGGGGGACGAGTATCAGTTCCACGACAAACATTAAAAGTGCTTGGGATGAGTTTTGGAAAAAGAACTTTGGCGGCATCGACTACCCGGATGACCGGAAGGACGCGAAGAAGTTCCGTGAAGCGAGTTTACCCGAGAAGTTTGCGCCAACCCTCAACCCATTCTACGTCGCTCTGCCCTTCAACGATATCGCCTTCCCTAAAAAAGCGCGGGCGTTTGTCCCCTGGTGGAACGAGAAAGACTTCCAAAAGGATCGCCTGGAATCCCAGTGCAAGGGGCGTTGGGTGATGATCAAATTTCAAAACAAGGTGTGTTTTGCCCAGTGGGAGGATGTCGGGCCCCTGCGCTACGACCATGCAGAGTACGTTTTCGGAGAGGAACGCCCCACCCGTTATTCCCGGGCCGGCCTGGATGTCTCGCCGGCGGTGCGTGATTACCTCGGCTTGAGCGGGCTGGACAAGACCGATTGGAAATTCGTCGAGGACGAGCAGGTACCCTACGGCCCGTGGATCGAGTACGGGGAGCAGGCGATTCTTTACAGCGCAATCAAGGGGCAGACCGCCAAAAAACTCCACCGGGAGTTGTAAATATATCGCAGAGGCGGCCGGGATTCAGGCATCCCGCGCGTAGGAAACAGATAATTCAAATCCCGCCAGCACGGCGCGATATGTAAATCGCGTCCTGCCACAATTCCCAAAGAACGCGCAAGCCCCTCCCCACCCCCTACCCACCCGCCAGGGCTCCTCCGTCCTCATCGCCCTCAGCCCCTTCTAACTCCCCCTTCCCACATCATTCCCACATTCCCAAGAATGTGGGAATGT
>CAIVGD010000009.1 GCA_903905395.1 uncultured Verrucomicrobiota bacterium | reverse complement strand
GGGCGAGGCTCCTGCCGAGCTGTCCGGTAGGCTCATTACCGCTGTCGTTGAGGCTCGGCAGAAGCCTCGCCCTACCACGCCAGGCGTTTTCATACGCGCTCTAAGCTCAGCGACCGCCGCCGCAACGCCTGCATAACACTGAAAACGTTGACAGCGGTCCGCTGTAGCGCCCTTGTTCGGCATAGGTGATAAGTCACGCGACCCGCCACAAAACACCGACCTACTGCCGTGACGACGGCAACCCGCTGGGGCTAACACGGCTGACATGGCTGAACGGCTATGGCACTGCGGCGGCAAGTGAATGCAACCTATCGCCGAGGCCGAACGGCGAGGTGAGCGATGGCGGCGGGCAGTGAGCGCTCGAATCTGCAAACGGGTGCCGTCCGCCGCCATTCGCTCGACCGAAAAGTTCGGCAGTGTGGTCACTGATGCGAGAAGTAGTCGGTGATGTCGAAACGAACGCTACGACTCTCGCCTCCTGCGGTGGTGATTTCAACGGTAGAGTAGTGTCTGCCGTCTATGCCTTGAATGGAACGAGCACCAACAATAGAACTAGGATATTTCTTCGCAATCCACGCTCGCTCTGCTTTTTCAAGTACTGTGTCATCCACTATGCCCTCAATCACGACGGCCTGCTGGAGAGAAGAACCGCCGGCTGCGGGGGCGGTGTGCGGCCCGCTGGGGGGCACCTCCATTGTCTCCCCCATGCGTTTCATCATGTAGTTCTGCATCTTCACCGACATATCAATCTGGTCCATCGCCCGTTGCTCCGGCGATTTACACCCTGAGAGGGCGATGAAGCAACAGGCCGACGCTATGATCGTTAGTAGGACTCTTTTCATATTTGCTTATTGCGATTGGTGGATAGCCGAACGACCGAACTGAGCGACGCGGGCGGCCAGTGACGTCCGCATTGGCAACTGACGTGGCTTGCCCGCGTTCGGTCCGGTGATTTTGTTCGGCTTCATTTGGCGTCAAACCAACTGCTGGGAAACTCGTGCAGCCCAGTATCCATCAACGACCCGGCCAGGGCAAACATCTGCTCTGTCGCTGCTGGCACGTCAATTTGAAGGAAATGACCGCTCTCCAATCGAAGCCCCAAACGCAGAGTGGATATTCCTGTATTGTGCGGCATCGTCCGCGCAACGCTCTGCACCCGTGCGCGAAAGGGAGGCATCGTGCGCAAACCGGCCAAATTTGTCGGCGGCAACTGAAAACGCTCCAACTCCCACCGACCGGGGAAGACGGTTTGGTCAACTGCTACGGCAGGTCGAAAGAAGCTGATGATGCTGTGGCGCGTAGTTCGGAACACCGGCTCGACCGACTCGTGATTGGATGAGCCAACGCGAATTGGCATAGGGTGAACAAAATGCAGATACCCCACGATGTAGCAAAGCAACGGGAAGGCCGCGCTCATCAGAATAATCAGAAGTCGCTTTCGAGTATTCATGGCGAGCTATGATGCCGAACTATGTATTCGACCGCATTTTGCGGTCTATTTCCTGATGATGTCGGGTCGTGTTCAACACTTTACGTGCAGACAGTACCGGTGCAGAGTGGAGGGGTCAAGCTATTTCAACCATGAATATGCCGCCAAATATCGAAGCGGGGAAAACCGCTAAACCGGGCCGGCCGTTTGAGCGGCTGGTGCCCAATCCGAAGGCCCGACTGCGGGAGCAGTTCCATGAGGTCTGCCGGTTCAAGCGGATGGCGGAGCGGCGGGAGAAAGCTGAAGGCTAAAGGTGGCGTATTGGGGCTGGGTGCTACGCTGCGCTGGATTGGAAATGCCTGATTTGAGGTTTCAGATTGCGGGTACCGTGTGGCAGCAGGTGCTGAGGCTGGCGGGGGGCAGGGCGGAGATCAACAAGCGGGCCACGCCGCACACCTTGCGGCCTAACTGATGGGAAACTGCTTGCTTGGCGCTCTGCGGTTCAGGGAGAATGGCTTTGGCATCGTCATCATTACGGGCTGGGGGTCTGCCTCCGAGGCCTCTCCACAAGTCTCAGAACTCCTGAGCCGTGAGCACGAATTCCAACCGACAAGAAAACGAGATATACCACGCGCGGTTTAGATTGTTACGTGTGTTTTGG
>CAIVGD010000008.1 GCA_903905395.1 uncultured Verrucomicrobiota bacterium | reverse complement strand
TGCCTGCCGCTGGGCGCGAAGTTGCTCCTTGATTTGTTTCTCTGGGTCATAATGCGCCACCCAATGGCCACTTGGCGTGAGCGGGTCGTAATTTCCGCGTCCATCCCCTCGACCAGTGAGGAGGACGGCTTTGCATTCGATAATCAGCAAGGTATGCCGACGGCCGTGCTTGAGATGAACAATGAAGTCGAGCTCGTTCGCCATCGCATCCTGTAACATCGCCGCATCGGCGCGGAAAATGGGTACGCCTTGGAGATAACAGAGCGGCAGAACCCGTTCCAGCAAGGCGGCGGTCTGTCGCTCGAATTCCTTCCCGATTCTGGGTGTATTACTAAGTGGCATGGGGTTCGGTTCCAAGCAGGTTTTCAGTCAGACCATGATTGGGCAATCTTTCTTTTCCGGAGCGATCTGACTAGTGGAAGTTGCTTTCCGGACGCTCTGCGGTTCAAAGCGGAAAGCTGACCGCTACCCGCTCACCCGATCTCCCGCACGTTGCGGCGGAGGAACTGCACCACGGTGCCGATGGGCAGCCCCACCATATCATCTTCGGTAGTCACTCCGGTGAGCCGGATACGGTCCAGGTCGTCATAGTGCAGCAAACTGCTGCCGGCAACCCACGTCCGGTCGCCCAGCCAGCCGCTGGGGATCGCGATCTGGGTGAGGCGCACCCAAAAGGGGCAGCGGTGCGCTAGGAGTTCAATGGGCACGTAGGCCACCAACATGACCTGGCCGCCTACGGCCAAGCCGTCGAGGGAGTTATCACTCGGCCCGGTACCATCAGCGGAGCAATCGTGGAAGATCATAGAAGAAATGTAGGGGTTACTGGCAGAAACAGGGGTCAGTTCTTGCAAACGACAATCGGGTTGGAGCAGGCCGGCACTGGATTGTCAATTGTAAGAACTGACCCCTTTAATACTGAAAACGAAACCAAGACGAAAGGCTGGGCGGCTGTTAGGTGCAGCGCTATTGTTAGGCGGTTACAGCGGAGGTGGGATGTCGGCGGGGCTGCATATCTGCTCGCTATCTTTATCCTTCTGCGTCTTCGCGTAGCGCGATGGCAGGTCAGGATATATGGACTCATAATACGCTATACGATTTTCGAGATCTGGGATCTTGTCTATAAGCGAGTGAATCGCGTCGGGAACTTCTATGCGTATTGTGCTCATAATGGTTTGCTAGATGGAAAATCGCCCGGTGGAGCGCAGAGGAACTCCCGAAAAATCTATGAACCCGAAACGTAAAATCGTGGAAATCACAATCAGGACTTCAACTCGTCCTGTTTTTGTTCGAGCCAATCATACAATGGGCCGCCGTTCTGGGCATGAAGTGGAACTAGATGTGGCTCTAGCGGCACTACAACAAGACCGTGATGTAGCCCGATGCGCCCCTTCACGTCGAAATAGAGGTGCGCGGCAGTCTGGGGATGGGCAATCAGCCAGGTCTGCATCGAAACCTCAAACGAATCCATCGAGCGAAAATACTCGCGGAGTGGTTGCGGCTCTTCCAAGCCGTCAAAATAAAGTAAACATACTTGCATATAGTGAGTGTGCTATCGCCTAACTATGTATTCGACCGCACTTTGCGGTCTATTTCTTGTCGGTTTATGGCG
>CAIVGD010000007.1 GCA_903905395.1 uncultured Verrucomicrobiota bacterium | reverse complement strand
GTGGATTTACCACGGATCACGCAACTGATTGCCAAGAGCAATCAGTTTAATGTGACGACCCGGCGGCGGTCTGAGGCGGAGCTGACGGCGATCTCGCAAAATCCCGAGTGGGGGCATTTTTCGGTTCGGTTGCGGGATCGATTTGGGGATCACGGGTTGATCTCTGTGGTGATCCTGCGTTTTGAAAATGGAGTTGCGGAGATCGACACTTGGTTGATGAGCTGTCGCGTGCTCAAGCGGCAGGTGGAGGAGGTGGTGCTGAACGAAATCTTTCGGCAGGCGCGTGGGAGAGATTGCCGGGAAGTGAGGGGATTATATCTGCCCACCGAAAAAAACGGAATCGTGAAGGATCTTTATTCGAAGTTCGGCTTTATTCGACAAGAGAAGGGGGAGACTGGGGAATGTTATGGTCTGGCAATTCAGGACTTTCGTCCGTTGGTCCATCGGATTAGCATTCGGCAAGATGAGCCAAGTTGACGGAGAGATTCTACTCAAACTACAGACCCTGGTGGATGGGCTGTTTCTCGACCCTCCGCGATTGACCCATGAGACGAAGGCAACGGATGTCGTGGAGTGGGATTCCCTGATGCAGATATCCATCTTGGTCGCAGTTGAAAAGGAGTTTGGTGTGCGTTTTCGGACGGGGGAAGTGGAGGCGACGAAAAATGTGGGAGAGTTCTGCACTTTGATTCGGCGGAGAATGACCGAAGCCTAATCCCGGAATGCAGGCTCCCTTCGATAGCCCGAGGCAAGCCGCCTGGTTTGCCGGGCTGTGCCTCCTGATTCTTTTCAGCCCGTGGCTTCTGCCCGCCTCGTGGGTCGATCAACGGGAAACGATTTATAGCAACGCACCACTGCGGATCGGACCGTATCCCTGGCTGCAAAAAAAGATTTTTCAGGATAAAGGCCCCGCCGATCTTGTTCTGGCTGGATCCTCGCACATTTGGGGAGGGGTAAGTGCAGTGGAGGCGCAAAAGATGATCGAAGGCAAGATCGGTCGCCCCGCCGAGGTCTTCACCCTGGGATGGCCTTGGCCGGGATATGACGCCCTCTACTTTATCACACGGGATTTGTTGGAGAAACGCCCGGTTCGCTGTCTGGTGATTTATGACGAAGCCTGTGGCAGTGAGGATTTCCATCTTGCCGCCTACCAGTGGCTCCGATTCCGTCGGGATTGGCCGGTGATCCGTGGCCTCCCGTTCCGGTTGGTGATGCAAGCTTACGCCGCTTCGATCCTCGGGGTGCCCAAGCTTGTCTTGTCCTCGCTTCGTCCGGATGGGCCAGCCGATCCAAACCCACAGGAAGATTACTGGCAAAACTTTTACAAGGCACCGCCCGTGGCTTCACAAAATGGAACTTTGACTTCCCATTTGGGACTTAATTACGACCCAACCTTCCCTCCGGCTCCGACTTTCGCGAACCCGCCAGCGCAAGCCGTGGCGTATGGGTCGGCCACCAAAGCGGGCTTTCGTTTTAGGGGCACGCCCCTTGACTCTCTGCAAAATCACTTTCTCGAAAAAGTCATTGAATTGGCGGAAGGCCACGGCACGCAGATTATCTTTCTTAATTTTCCTCTTCTAAAGGAGGCGCAGAACGATGAAATCGCGGAACAACAGTGCTGGCCGGAGTGGTTTGGCGGGGGAGTGGAGCTGATCGGGATCAGGCCGACGGAGCTTTTCCGGGGGATTCCCGAAAAGAGCCTGCAGGATTTATATTACGACCCAAGGCACTTTAATGCGCACGGGCAGGAACTTTATACCAGATCGATTCTTCCCGTGCTTGGGGAGGTTTATGCAAAGTAGGGTTTGGATTTGGGCGGCAATTCTCATCGGACTGTTGGGGGCGGTGCTCGCCTTGAATTCGCCTTCGTTCCGCAATGGCGCGGATGCGGTGTACCAGAACTTTTGAGACGGCGATGATTATCTCGGCAGATTGGATTCCTGGGATTTACGTGGCATTCGGCTTGGCCGTGCTGGGCCTGAGGAAAGTGCCCGTTGGGGCGGTGAAGGATGGGCTCTTTGCGGGAATCAATCTGGGGGCAGTTTTCATCGTGCATTTTGCTGCCCGAGATTCGCGGGCGGTTCTTGTTTTCTGGGTTTATCTGGCGGCGGTAGTTGGAATGTATCCCGCGATGCGAATCCTGGCGGCACGGCCCGCTTCATTCTGGCTGGCGTTCGCATTGCCCATTCTGCTGATGGCGGGGGTACGATACACGCCGACGGCTTGGGTGGCGCAGGTGTTGCGTGGATTGCAGGAGGTTTTGCGGCGAAACCCGGATTTTTCGCTGGCCCCGTATTTTCTCGGTCTTTCGTATTTGGCCTTCCGCTGTAGTCGGATGCTGATTGATGTGCGGAACGGGGCTCCTTGGCCCACCTTTGTCCAGTTTTTGGGTTTTGCTTTTTTCTTTCCCGTGATGAGCGTGGGGCCCATTCATCGGTGGACGGAACACCACGGCGCCCTACAGAACAAGACCCCGTTTCCTGTATCGCTATGTCTGCAAAGGATCGTGATAGGATTGGCCAAGGCGGTCTTTTTGGCCGGACTGGCCGGACAGTTGGGTTACTCGCAGATGTTTTTTGACGGACATTTTCATACGCCAATGGACTTGGGCATTGCCGCAGTGGCCTACTATCTTTACCTCTACCTAAATTTCTCGGGGTACTGCGATGTGGCGATTGGCTTGGCCGGGCTGGCGGGAATTCCCGTACCTGAGAATTTTAGGAATCCGCTGATGGCGAGGAATCTGAAGGAGTTCTGGAACCGCTGGCACATCACCCTTTCGGAATGGATGCGGGATCTGGTGTTTTCTCCTCTGGCGAAAAACCTTGTGGCGCGGGTAGGACCGAAGTACGCCAACCATGCGATCGCGGGGATCATCATGTTTGTTTTCGTGCTGATCGGGGTCTGGCATGGGAAGGGGTGGACGTTTTTCATTTACGGGCTCCTCCATGGATTGGGGGTGGTGACGAACTACTACTATACTTTAGCTTTGAAAAAGCACCTGAGCCGCGAACAATACCTGTCTTATATGGCGAACCGATGGATCGAGGCGG
>CAIVGD010000006.1 GCA_903905395.1 uncultured Verrucomicrobiota bacterium | reverse complement strand
GTAAAAAGTCCACCAATATCTATTGAAATCAAAATCAAAAACGGAAAATTCATGACAACAGACCCAACTTCGGAACCCAACACCCCAGACGCATCAGAACCCGATAGAGCCACCAAGGGACAGCATCATGCCTGGTGGTTCGTAGTGATACCGGTGGTCATCCTTGCTTTGGGGGTTTACCTGTTCCAAAGCAAAAGAGTCCCCGCTTCCGAATTGGGAACAAAACCCAAACTACCTGGCATACCGGTGTCCGTCGCTCTGGCAAGAAAGGCGGATGTCAGTGTTTATATCTCAGGACTTGGCTCGGTTATTCCGATTAGCACCGTCAATGTAAAATCACGGGTTGACGGACAGTTGATGGAAGTTCACTTTCTGGAAGGGCAGAGCGTAAAGCGCGGCGACCTGCTGGCTACGATTGACCCCAGGCCGTTTCAGGTTCAGTTGACTCAGGCAGAGGGGCAAATGGCGCGTGACCAGGAAATATTAAAGAACGCCCGCCTTGATAATCAGCGCTACAAACAGCTTTGGGAACAGGATTCCATTCCCAAGCAGCAAGTGGATACCCAGGAGGCTTTGGTCCGTCAGTATGAGGGAGCCGTTAAAATTGACCAAGGGCAGATCGACAGCGCAAATCTGCAGTTGACCTACAGCCGGATTACCGCGCCGGTCAGCGGGCGGGTCGGCCTTCGCCAGGTGGATCCGGGAAACATCATTCATGCCACCGATGCAAATGCACTGGTGGTGATAACACAGCTTCAGCCGATCAGCGTGGTGTTTCCGATCCCCGAAGACAGCCTGCCGCAGGTACTCGACAAGCTTAAAAGCGGCGCCCATTTGCCAGTTGATGCTTATGATCGGGATCAAAAGCAAAAACTTGCAACGGGAACGCTTTTGACAGTGGACAACCAGATCGATCCGAGCACCGGGACAGTCAAACTAAAAGCCGTATTTCCCAACCCAACCAATGAGCTGTTCCCCAACCAGTTCGTAAATGCCCGTCTGCTCGTTGAAGTCAGGCTAGCGGCTGTTGTGACGCCGTCCGCAGCTATTCAGAGGGGACAACAGGGAGCTTTTGTCTATCTGTTGAAACCGGAGCGAACGGTCAGCGTTCAGCCCGTGACACTCGGCGTGACACAGGGAGATGATATCGCCATCACCACCGGCCTTGAGCCTGGTGATTCGGTCGTGGTGGCGGGTTCTGAAGGACTTCGGGACGGAAGTTCGGTGATTGTGAAGGAACAGGGTCAAAAACAAAAAAGTGGGGAGAATACTCCGGGGCGCGGCAAATGAACCTTTCCAGAGCCTTCATCCTCCGTCCGGTTGCTACAACGCTGCTGATGGTCGCAATCCTTCTGGCCGGCGCCGTGGCCTACCACCAGTTGCCGGTTGCGGCCCTTCCCCAAGTGGATTATCCGACCATCCAGGTCCGCACCTTTTATCCGGGAGCAAGTCCGGATGTCATGGCGACGTCGGTAACAGCGCCGCTTGAGCGGCAGTTCGGCCAGATGCCGGGCCTGACGCAGATGACATCCGCCAGTTCCGGCGGAAGTTCCGTCATCACGCTGCAGTTCAGTCTGGACCTGAGTCTGGATGTGGCCGAGCAGGAAGTTCAGGCAGCCATCAACGCCGGATTTACCTTCCTGCCAAAGGATCTGCCGAACCCGCCGATTTATAGCAAGGTCAATCCGGCCGATGCACCGATCCTGACACTGGCGTTGATGTCGGACTCGCTGCCGCTGCCGCAGGTGGAAGATCTGGCCGATACCCGTTTTTCCCAGAAGATATCCCAGTTGCCCGGAGTCGGGCTTGTCAGCATCAGCGGAGGTCAGCGGCCTGCGGTTCGGATTCACGTCAATCCGACAGCACTGGCTTCGTATGGTTTAACCCTTGAAGATTTGCGCACAGCCATCGCCGCCGCTAATGTCAATCAGGCCAAAGGCGGCTTTGACGGCCCCCATCAGGCATATATAATCGGCGCCAACGACCAGCTCTATACCAGCAGGGATTTCAGTCCGCTTGTCATCGCCTACAAGAACGGCGCAGCGGTCCATCTCTCCGATGTGGCGGAGGTAATCGACGGCGCAGAGAACCTGAATCAGGCCGCCTGGATGAATGAAACCCCTGCTGTCATTGTAAACATTCAGCGTCAGCCTGGGGCTAACGTCATTGATGTTGTTGACCGAATTAAAAAACTGCTGCCGCAATTGCAGAGCTCTCTGCCTGCCGCTGTCAATGTCTCGGTGCTTACCGACCGTACCACGACCATCCGTGAGTCGGTAAAAGACGTGCAGTTCGAGCTGATGCTGGCCGTTGTTCTGGTTGTTCTGGTCATTTTTCTGTTTCTGCGCAATCTGGCGGCGACCACAATTCCCAGCGTGGCGGTCCCCCTGTCTCTGGTTGGGACCTTCGGGGTAATGTATTTGCTGGGGTTTAGCCTGAACAACCTCACGCTAATGGCTCTTACCATTTCCACCGGCTTTGTGGTCGATGACGCCATAGTTATGATAGAAAATATTTCCCGCTACGTTGAAGATGGGGAGACTCCGTTGCAGGCGGCGCTCAAGGGAGCCAAGCAGATCGGATTCACCATACTTTCACTGACTGTATCACTTATAGCCGTGCTGATTCCACTTCTCTTCATGGGGGATGTAGTGGGCCGCCTCTTTCGCGAATTCGCCATCACCCTGGGTGTCACAATTCTCATATCGGCTGTCGTCTCACTGACCCTGACGCCGATGATGTGCGCCAAAATTCTAAAATTCACTCCCGAGGAGCGGCAGGGAAGGTTCTACCACGCCTCTCAGCGGTTCTTCGATTGGGTCATTGCAGGCTATGGCAGATCCCTGCAGTGGGTGCTAAAGCGCCAGAGCGCCACGATCGGGGTGGCCATCGCCACGCTGATCCTGACGGTTGTCCTTTATATCATCGTTCCCAAAGGCTTTTTCCCGGTTCAGGACACCGGCGTCATTCAGGGAATTTCGGAGGCGCCGCAATCGGT
>CAIVGD010000005.1 GCA_903905395.1 uncultured Verrucomicrobiota bacterium | reverse complement strand
TCTGGTCGGCCGGATGCTCGACCGGCGAGGAGGCCTATTCCCTCGCCATCCTCCTGCAGGAGCGCATGGAGGCGCTGGGTCTGTCGCATACCCTGGAAATATTCGCCACCGACATTGACAGCCGGGCCATCGCCACGGCCCGCGCCGCCCGCTACCCGGCCAGCATCGCCGCCGACATTACGCCCGAGCGACTGACGCGCTTTTTCACCCCCGAACCCGGTGGCGACGCGTATCGCGTCCGCAAAAGCATCCGTGACCTGTTGATTTTTTCCGAGCACGACCTGCTCAAAGACCCGCCGTTTTCGAAGATCGACCTCGTGAGCTGCCGCAACCTCCTGATCTACCTCAACGAGGATCTTCAGAAACGGATCATCCCGGTCTTCCACTACACGATGAACCCGTACGGCCTGCTTTTTTTGGGCACTTCCGAAAGCGTGGGCGATTTTGACGATTTGTTTGACGCACTGGACCGCCGCGCAAACCTGTATCGGCGCAAGGGGAACCGATTTGCCACCCGGCGTCCGAGTATGGCCCTATTTACCGCGCCGCAGCCTCTATTGAATGAGGAGCACCAACGGTTCGCAGAAAAGGCGGCTCCTGCGGCGAAACTTTCGCTGCGCGAACTGGCCGAAAAGGCGATGGTGCAGCAGATCGTTCAAGCCGGCGCGCTCGTCAACGAACGGGGGGATATCCTCTACATTCACGGCCACACGGGGCGGTATCTGGAGCTGGCCCCGGGCGATGGCGGGATCAGCAACATCCTGAAAACCGCTCGCGAAGGGCTTAGGAATGAGCTGGCCGTAGCCTTGAGCAGAGCTGCGCGAGGTAAGAGTGTTGTGGTCTCACCCGGCGTGCGCGTCAAAACCAACGGAAGCTTTACCACGATCAACCTGATCGTATCCCCGGTTCTTGCGGACCCGTCCGCGATGCCCGAGGTGCCACTTTATCTGGTCATACTGGAAGAAGCACCGAATGCCCCGGAGGAAAGTGGGCAGACGGCGGACGCGCGCATCGTGGCGCTCAATAAGAAATTTATGGAAAAGGACAAATACCTCCAAATTTCCATGGAGGATCTGGAGAGCTCCACCGAAAAACTCAGATTTGCCAACGAGGAATTTCAGTCGGTCAACGATGGATTGCAATCCTCCAACGAGGAGCTGCAGACCACCAAGGAGGAATTGCAATCGAGCAACGAGGAGCTCCACACGGTCAACAGCGAGTTATATAGCAAGGTGGCGGATTTGGCGCAGGCCAACAACGACATCAAGAACCTGCTGGTCGGCACCGGCATCGGCATCATGTTTGTGGACGACCAGTTGCGCATCCTGCGCTTCACCCCTCCCGTTGACGAGATCATCAACCTCACCCCCGAGGACGTGGGTCGGCCCATGCACGACTTCAGCACCTGCCTGAAGAAGTATTCCACCATGGAGGAGGACATCCGCGCCGTTATAAAGTCCTTGGTTCCCACCGAGCGTGAAGTTCAGACAACACAGGGCAAATGGTATCTGCTACGCATCCTGCCCTACCGCACGACAGAAAATGTCATTGAAGGCGCGGTCCTCTCCTTTGTGAACATCACCGAGCACAAGGAGGGGGAACTGGTTTCCGCCAAACTCGCGGCAATCGTCGAATCTTCGGATGACGCCATCATAGGCGAGGATTTGGACGGCCTCGTCACGAGCTGGAATTTGGGGGCGGAAGAGATTTTCGGCTATACGGCCGACGAGATTGTGGGGACGTCCATCCTGCGTCTGGTTCCCGCCGACCTGCATCAGGAGGAGAAGGGCATTCTGAAAAATATCAAGGGCGGCGGCAACATCGACCACTTTGAAACAGTGAGGCAGGCCAAGGACGGAAGGCTGCTGGATGTTTCTATCACGGTCTCGCCGATTCTGGACGCCGACGGCACGGTCGTCGGGGTGTCGAAGGTGGCGAGAGACATCACCGTGCGCAAGAAGGCGGAGAAAAATGCCGCGAAGCTCAGCGTCGATATGGACACCATTTTTAATTCCGTGCCAGCAATGATTTGGTACAAGGACGCTAAGAACAATTTTTTGCGGGTGAATCTGGCGGCGGCACAGGTGATGGGGAAACCAGTCGCGGAAATAGTGGGAAAATCCACCTATGATATCATGCCGAACGAGGCGGAAGACTATTACGAGGACGACCGGGAGGTGCTCGCTTCCGGCAAGCCCAAGCTGGGCATCGTAGAACGATTGCAAATTGCATCGGGCGAGACCATATGGGTACAGACTGACAAAGTCCCCTATCGCGATGAAACTGGGAAGATCATCGGCGTTATTGTCATTTCCGTTGACATTACCGAGCCGAAGAAGGCGGAAGCGGAATTGCGGGCGAGCGAGGAGCGGTTCCGCATTATCGCCCAAACGACCAATGACCTGATTTATGAATTCGACCTGAAAAACAGTGTCCAGTGGTTCGGCGACATTGATAAAATGCTCGGCTATGCTACCGGGGAGTTCCCTCGGACGCTGGATGCATGGATGGCGGCGGTGCACCCGGATGACCGGGAAGCCGTGACGGGTGCGATTAAGGCCAACATGGAAGGTCGCTCGGACTACGTCATGGATAATCGGGTTATCCGCAAAGACGGGAATGTGCTGTGGGTGTCTGCTAGGGGACTCATTAAGCGGACATCCGAGGGGGTGCCCCTCCTTTGGATCGGCTCGATCACAGACATCACCGAAAAGAAGCAGTCGCTACAAACGCTGAACCGCCTGACGGTGATCGTGCGCGATACCCGCGATGCCGTCATCGCGCAGGATCTGGAGGGCCGCATCCTTGCCTGGAATCCGGGAGCGGTGCGGATGTATGGATGGAGCGAGGCGGAGGCGCTCTCGATGAATGCCAGCGAACGGATTCCCCCAGATCAGCGCAAGAGCGTCTTGGAAATCCTGCAACGGCTCGCTTGGGCTGAGGTTCTGGAGCCGTATCGCGCCAAACGGATCAGTAGGGATGGCACGCTCAAAGAGGTTTTGATCACCTCCACCGCCTTGGTAAACGAGGGCGGGAAGATGTATGCAATCTCCACTATCGAACAGGAGATCACCCGGGGGGGGGGGGGGGGGGGGGG
>CAIVGD010000004.1 GCA_903905395.1 uncultured Verrucomicrobiota bacterium | reverse complement strand
GGCTCTCCTTTCCCCAATCACTAATCCCTAATCACCATTCACACGGGCGGCGTCCGCCGCCTTCCCCTCTGACTTCAACTTAAACTTAATCTTAAACTCGCGGTCCTCCGATCGACACGGCCGCAAAATGTCGTCCGGTCCGCCCTTTCTCCCGATGGTAGGAATAAAACCTCGTCTGATCAGAGGCGGTGCAAAGCCCGCTGTCGACAATCTGACCCACTCCCTCCCGATGAAGTTGCCGAATAATTTCAGAAGCAAAATCCACACCGTAATGCGGCGGACGGATGCATGGCCCGAGGTGAGCCAGCATTTCTTTCGGATCAGCTCCCAACTCTTCTTTCATCTTCCGGATCGTCGCCGGAATCACCCCCGCTTCGGTCCCCTTCCGACCGCTATGCACCAGCGCCACCCCTCCGGTTTTTCGACAATGAATCCATATCGGCCCGCAATCGGCCACGCGGATCACCAACGAAAGATTCTTTTCCCAAGTGATCAAGGCATCGACTCCGGGTATGACTTTCCCAGCATCTGCCACACCGACGACGGCTACCCCAGCCCCATGGGTTTGTTCCGCTGGCACATAATTGTCCGGCAGTCCCGCCTGCTTAAGAAGCGTTGGCAGATCTGCGCTGGTGAGAGCGGGTTCGGAGCGTAAGGAAAAGAAATGAGGCAAGCCCCTCGCCTCCAGCTCCGGGAAACGGAGAAAGTTCACTGCCCGGGTTGTAACCCGACTGCGGTGGAAGCCTGCATATTCACTTTTGGCTTTGGCATCTCCGAGGCGGCACTCGGTACAGGCGGCGGATTTTTCGGACCGAAGGGGGTGCAGGTGGCCCGTTCCAATAGAGCCAAGGCCACGTTGTAATCATATCTTCCCTGCAGTTCGTTGAACCGAGCCTGAGTCAGGTTCGATTGCGCGTTGATAATATCGAGCTGGATGCCCGCCCCCACATTGAAGCGGGCTTCGGAGAGTCGGAGACTTTCCCGTGCCTGCTCCACATTTTTTTTCTGGGAAATGACAAGCTCCTGCGCTTCCTCAAGCTTGATCACCGCGTCCCGGACTTCACTCTCCACCGATCGGCGTTTCTCCTCATAAGAAACCTGGGCCTTGCTGATCGCGGCCTTCAACTGTTCGAAACGCCCGGTCCTCGCAAAGCCGTCAAAGATCGTCCATGTCCCATTGATATTGGCCCCTGGGCCAACTCGGGTGGAACCGAGACTGGAACTGGTGGGATCCTGGATCACATCGTAACCGCCCGACCCAACGATCTTGGGGATGAACGCATCTTCTTTCGCCGCATCAAAAAGCTTCTTCTGCACTTCAATTTCCTGCTGATTCGCCCGCAGATCGTGCCGGTTATGGACGGCATTCACCAAAGAAGAGGATAAATCCACTTTGATCGGTTGATAAGGCAGGTCTCCCACCACCGCCACGGGGGGCATCCAGGCTTCCGTGACCTCCACGGGGTAATCCAGCGCCAGAATCCGGGCGAGTTGCACTTCCGCGGTCCGCTTACTATTCCGGGCTTTGATCAATTGTGGCAGGGTGTTCACCAATTCCACGTCCGCTGTGAGGACATTAAATTTGGTGACGGTGCCAGCGCTGAATCGTTTTTGCTGGGTCGCTAACTGCTCCTGTTTGAGGCTGACTGCCTCGGTTTGGACATCGATGAGGGATCGGTTTAGCAACACGGTGTACACCGTCTTCCGGACATCGAGCATCACCCGATCAATCGTATCCTGAAGAAGGAGCATCGATTGTCCTTGGGCAATCCGTGCGGCCCGGGTTCGTGAAAAGGCGGCACCGCCGTCAAAAAGAAGCTGACTAATGCGCACTCCGGCATTCCAGTTTAATTCATCCGCAGAAATAACGCCGTTGTTCACCAGAATTCCAGTCAACGAATTGTTCTGATACTCAAACGTGCCTTGGGCCGTCACCTTGGGAAGAAGGGCACTACGAACTTCCACCGAAATGCCTTCCTTCCTTCGCACCTCTTCCTTCGCCTGCTGAATCTCCGTATTTTGCTCCAACGCCAAAGCAACGCACTGGGCCAGATCCAGTTTCTTACTGGAAAACTCAGGTACCGAACTTTGGGCCGGCGGCAAGGTGACTTGCGGACTCTCTTCCTTCTTCTCCTGCGCAATAGATCCCGCGATCGCCCAGGCCAAAAGAAAGACTGCGGTTCTAGTTGCGGGGTAGTTCACTGCAATAATTCTCCATCACCCGGTAAATCCGCACCCAGGCGTCCTGATCGCTCGTTTCCAACTTACCCAGAATTTCACTCAGATGGTGACGCAGTTCCGCCTGCAACCGCGCCATCAGTGCCTTCCCCTTGGGGGTGATTCCCACCAGCTTTTGCCGGCGGTCACCTTCCTGAGCATGGCGCTTCACCAAGCCGACCGACTCCAACCGATCCACCAAACCCGTCGTCGCCGAGGTCGCATGCCCCATTTTCTTGGCCAAGACCCCCATCGGCACACCCGATTCGCCCGCGAGAAAGCCCAGGAGAGTGAACTGCGGGATGGAAAGCCGCTTGGCGGAGGTTTGCCGGAACAGATCAAGCAGAAAGCGCCTTTGTAAAAGCGTGGCAACCCTCTCCAACTCAGGCACCCGGGGATCCAACAGGACTCCCCCGCCGTTCTGCGGATACTTAGTCATGTGAAATATATACTCGATGAAATATCAGTGCGTACAAGTACCGAAAAAACCGTGAAAAGTGGTCGAAAACCGCTGCTTAAGCTTCAAGCCCACAGGCAGGGCGGCCTGTCTCTAGAACGCCTGCGTTGATTGTCCAAACTTGTTCGTCCAGCT
>CAIVGD010000003.1 GCA_903905395.1 uncultured Verrucomicrobiota bacterium | reverse complement strand
TGCGTTGTTCGATGGCCACGGCGGGAGGAAGGCCAACGATGGAGTCGACATCCGGTTTTTCGAGTTGCTCGATAAACTGGCGGGCGTAGGTGTTCAGGCAGTCGAGATACCGGCGTTGCCCTTCGGAGAATAGAAGATCGAAGGCGAGAGTGCTTTTTCCAGAACCGGAGAGACCGGTGACGACCACCATTTTATGTCGGGGGATTTGAAGGTCGAAGTTTTTGAGGTTGTGATGGCGGGCGCCGCGCACGGAGATTTCCAAGGGTGAGTGGACATTATTGAGAGAGCGCGAAGGGGCTGCTTCTTCGTGCAGGCGAAGAGAGGGTGAAGGGGTTTTCGATAGGAGGGGGGCGAGGTAGGTGGCGGTGGGGCTGGCACGGCAGGTGGCGATGGTTTCGGGAGTGCCGGAGGCGACAAGTTTTCCACCATCTAGGCCGGCCTCGGGACCGAGGTCGAGAACCCAGTCGGCATTTTTGATTACATCGAGATGGTGTTCGATTACGAGGAGCGAGGCACCTTGATCGACGAGGCGGTGGAGGAGGGTAATGAGGAGTTGGACGTCGTCGAGGTGGAGGCCTGTGGTGGGTTCGTCGAGGATGAGCAGTGGGGATGAGTCGGGCGGAGGTGCTGAGGATTTTTTCCGGCCTTTCCTGGGAGCTGAGGATTTGCCGGAGTTGGGGTTGAGGTGGGCCACAAGTTTAAGACGTTGGGCTTCTCCGCCAGAAAGTTGGCTGAGAGGTTGGCCACAGCGGAGGTAGCCTAGTCCCACTTCGGTGAGAAGAGTGAGGGCGGTGGTGATCTTGTGGTGACATTCGCGTGCGCGGGGCGTGAGATTATCCGCTGGGACAAAAAGTGTGAGAGCCTCGGCGGCGGTCATTTCCAGAAGTTCGCTAATCGTTTTGCCTAGGTAGCGGGAGAGGAGAACGTGGGGTTGGAAGCGGTGTCCTTCGCAGGCTGGACACGTGACGAAGACATC
This sequence comes from uncultured Verrucomicrobiota bacterium, assembly GCA_903905395.1. GTDB lineage: Bacteria > Verrucomicrobiota > Verrucomicrobiia > Methylacidiphilales > Verrucolacustridaceae > Verrucolacustris. Next base: position 1,725 of record CAIVGD010000003.1, on the reverse strand, counting down.
GGAAAGGAACTGCATGGAGATTTTTTCGTAGCCCATGCCTCCGCAACGTTCACAGCGACCGGCGCCGGAATTAAAGGAAAAGGCGGAGGCGGCCAAGCCGGCGCTCTGGGCTTCTTCGGTGGAGGCGTAGAGTTCGCGGACCAGATCGTAGATGTCGAGGTAGAGAAGAGGAGTGGAGCGGGGAGTTTGGGTGAGTGGGGATTGATCGACGAGGACGACATCGGAGATGAGTTCCGCCCCGTCGAGAGATTGGAGAGTGGGGGGATTATCGACCGCACGGCCCATGCGGTGAAGGAGGGTTTTGTGAACGATTTCGTGGACGAAAGTGCTTTTGCCTGAGCCACTGACTCCGGAGACGGCGACGAGGCGGCGCAGAGGGAAAGAGGCGTTGAGATTTTTAAGGTTGTGACAGGTGGCACCACGGACACGAAGCCAGGGGTGATTTTTTAGCGGACATGGGCGACGCTGGGCGGGCACGGGAACGATGCGCCGGCCGGAGAGGTAGGCGCCGGTGGGGGAGTTCTCCACCAGGGTGAGTCCGGCGGGAGGTCCGGAGTAGAGAAGGTGTCCGCCATCGGCACCAGAACCGGGGCCGAGTTCGAGGATATTCTCGGCGGAGCGTATGATGGTCTCATCGTGTTCGACAACCAGAACGGTGTTGCCGGCTTGGCGGAGTTCGCGGAGGAGGTCGAGCAGGCGGCCGGTGTCGCGGGGATGGAGTCCGATGCTGGGTTCGTCGAGGACGAAGAGGGTGCCGGTGAGTCCGGTGCCGAGGCAGTCGGTGAGATTGACGCGTTGGAGTTCTCCACCGGAGAGGGTGCGGGTGGGGCGGTCGAGGGTGAGGTAGCCGAGGCCGACGCTGATCAGGTAGCGGAGGCGATGGCGGATATTTTCAAGAGGGGTTTGGGCGGAGGCATCCTTGGTTTTGACTTTGTGAATGATGGCGGAGAGTTCGGTGAGGGGCAGGGCATTGAGTTCGGGCATGGTTTTTCCGGCGAGACGCCAGAAGGTGGTTTCGGATCGGTAGCGGTGGCCGGAGCAGTCGGGGCAGGTGCGGTAGGCGCGGTAGCGGGAGAGGAGGATGCGGACGTGCATCTTGTAGGTTTTTGTTTCGAGCCAACGGAAGAAGCCGCGAACGCCGTACCAGTCGCCAGAATCCCAGAGTTCGGGAAGGGCGCGGGTGGATCCGCCTTCGCCTTCCAGGATGAACTTTTGCTGGGTGTGGGTGAGTTCCAAAAAAGGAACTTCGAGTGGGATGTTGTGGCGGCGGCAGGCTTTTTCTAGATCGCGCTGGCAATCCTCGAAGCTGGCGGTCTGCCAGGGTTTAACGACGCCGCCGGCGAGGGTGAGGTGACGATCTGGCAGGGCGAGGGATTCGTCGATTTCGATAACGCGTCCGAAGCCACGGCAAAGCGGGCAGGCACCGAGGGGGTGATTGAAGGAGAAGAGGGCGGGGGTGGGTTCGTGAAAATCCCGCTGATCGCGTGGGCAGAAGTAGCGGTCGGAGTAGAGGTGATGATGGGCGGGGTTCTTGGCCAAGGCGATGGCGATGACGCCTTTGCCGTAGCGAAGACAGGAGGTGATCGCTTCGGCGAGACGGGGTTTGGCAGAGGCGGACAATGGGAGTCGGTCTTGGATGACGGGAACGAGCAGACTTTTTTCCGAAGGGGTTTTGGTGAAAGCGTGGGCGAGGGTTTCGAGACCATCGGCTTCGTCTAGGCGGTG
>CAIVGD010000002.1 GCA_903905395.1 uncultured Verrucomicrobiota bacterium | reverse complement strand
CTTCTATCTTCTATTTTCTATTTTCTATCAACGGCAGCAGTCCCGTCTCTTACCTACCCGTCGATCAGGCAGGGACAGTGGATGACTTGGCCAAATCAAGCTGAATCCCCCAATCCCCAATCTTTGCCCAGCTCATTCCGGCAAACTGCGGAACTTCCAGGGACATCGCCTTCCAGACATCCTCCACCGAGTGAAATGAATTTCCACCCGTCAACGCCATCCTCAAATCCCGTAAGATCATCCAGTCCTCCTTCGCCTCCCCAGGGGCCGGGATGGACCGCGTCATTCTCTGTAATCGTCCGTCCACATTCAGCATCGAACCCGTTTTCTCGGCAAAACCGGCCCCCGGCAACACCACCTGCGCCGCCCGGGTGGTCTCGTTTGCGAGAATTCCTGAAACGATCAGAACATCCAGTTTTGCCAACGCGCTTTGCGGAATTCCGGCCGCCACCACATCCTCACCGCCGAGCACCAAGAGCGCCTTGATCTTCCCCGATGTAATCTCCGCTCCCCATGACCCCAGTTTTCGACCGCCGGAGGAGAGCCCCAGGAGTTCCGCCCCACGCGTGTTGGGATTCGCGTCCCCGTTCCTCAGAAACTTGTCAGCCCGCCCCGCATGGTTAACCGTATCTATCTTCGTCACCCCCATTTCAGCCAGTAGTCGTTTCAGCACAAAAAGTTCCTCATTCGTCATTCGGCCCGAAGCCACCACTGCCACATGATTCGGCTCCACCTTCTTCAGACTCTCAGCCGCCCTGGCAACCGCATCAGTCCATGTTCCAGGGAACAATTCTCCCGCCGCCCGCAGAAGCGGACGAGTCAGCCGATCCGCCGAATCGAGGTAATGAAAATTCAGCCGCCCGTAGTCGCACATCCAGTGGCCGTTCACCGATTCGTTCTCCCTAGGAGTCAGACGATATGCTTTCCCTTCGCGCGAACCGATCGTGACATTGCAACCCGTCCCGCAACTCGTGCAGAGGCTCTTCGTCTCCTTGAGGAACCAGACTCGCATCTGGAATCGGAAATCCTTGCTTGTAAGCGCGCCAACCGGACAAATATCCACGGTGTTCAAGGAATAGGCATTATCGAAACGTTGGCCCGGATAGGCAGTTAACGTGGTGTGACTTCCCCGATTCACAAAACCCAGCACATCCTCCTTCATCACTTCGCTGGAAAAGCGGATACAACGCGAACAGAGGATGCATCGTTCGTCGTCCAACACGATCCGTTCGCCCAAATCCACATTTTTTGGTTTTTTTTCCTTCTCTTCGACAAAACGACTCGCTCCCGTCCCATATTCCACCGAGTACTCTTGCAACTTGCACTCCCCCGCTTGATCACAGATCGGACAATCAAGAGGATGGTTGATAAGCAGGAACTCCATCACCCCGTTGCGACAATCCTTCACCAAGGCGGAGTCAGTCCGGATTCCCATCCCCGGCGTAATCCCAGTGGCGCAACCAATCTGCGGTCTCGGTATCCAGGTCAGTTCCGGTTTCCCATCAGATCCGAGGACGGGCTTACGATCCGGCCCCATCTTCGGTGTGCCCATTTCAAAAAGACACATCCGACAGTTGCCAGCTACGGAAAGTTTTGGATGGTAGCAGTAGTGCGGAATAAACGTCTTCGCCCGGTGGGCCACCTCAACCACATTCAAACCACGAGGCATTTTCAGCCAAACTCCGTCCACCTGCACATCGATCAGATCATTCTCGTCCTTGGCCACATCGTGGTTCCAGGGATTCATCGGGTTATTCTCCGCACAGCTCATGGAGTCCCCCCATGATTTAGTGAAACGATGTCCTTCTTGGCCGCCGAACCGTTGCGTCGGATCCGGAGGACAAACTCCTCCTTGAACTTCCCGACAAAACTCTGGACCGGCCAAGCGGCCGCCTCACCGAAAGCGCAGATGACCCGACCGGCAATCCGGTCCGCCACATCGAGGAGGAGATTCGGATCGTCGTCGCGGCCATGCCCATCCGCAATCCGGCCCAGTATTTTCTTCAACCAAAGAACTCCCTCGCGACAGGGGGTGCACTGTCCGCACGATTCGTGGGCATAAAACGTTGAGAGATTGGCCAAGCACTCGACCATGTCGCGCCGGTGGTCCATGACAATGACACCGCCGGATCCCGCCATGCTTCCCGCCGCCGCCAAGGTATCAAAGTCGAGGCGCAGATCCTCGAGTTTCACATCCTTCTCCACCAGATTCCCATCCGGACCCTTTTCCCTGATCTTGTAAGTCTCCCCAGCCCGCAGCACCTTGGCCGAAGAGCCACCGGGAATGACGGCTTTTATCCGGTTCCCATCCCGGATTCCCCCGCACACGTCGTGTATCAGTTCTCCCAAGGTGATTCCTCCGCACGGGAACTCGTAGTACCCAGGTTTTACCACGTCCCCACTGACGCAAAGGAGTCGTGTTCCGGTGTTGTTCGGACGGCCGATCTTCGCGTAAGCGTCTCCGCCCATCTCCACGATGTGCTTCACATGGCAGAGAGTTTCCACGTTGTTGACGATGGTTGGACATTGGTAGAGACCTAGCACGGCCGGAAAATATGGCGGTTTGATCCGTGGGTAGGCCCGCTTGCCCTCGAGCGATTCAATCAAGCCAGTCTCTTCTCCGCAGATGTAGGCCCCCGCGCCACGGTGAACGTAGATTTCCAGATCATATCCGCTCCCGAGAATATTTTTTCCTAGAAAGTTTGCTGCCTTGGCTTCCGCGATGGCCTTCTCAAGGATTTTCCAGCCCTCGGTGAATTCACACCGGACATACAAGTAAGCCAACTTCACCCCATTGGCAAAACAGCTTAGAATCGTTCCTTCGAGGAGCTGATGCGGATCCTTGTGAATGATCTGCCGGTCCTTGAACGTGCCCGGCTCGGATTCGTCCGCATTGCAGATCAAATAAATCGGTTTTGTCACCCGTGTCGGGTCGATAAAACTCCACTTCGT
>CAIVGD010000001.1 GCA_903905395.1 uncultured Verrucomicrobiota bacterium | reverse complement strand
GGGTGGGAACTTCTGTCGTCCCTGGCGGGACTTGTTTGTGTTCGCGCGTTCCGAACCCTTGGCAACGGGCAACTACGAAAGGACGAGGACCGCTTCGAAGGGGTCCGTGTCAAACGCGCGCATGTCCTGCTCGTGGGCGGTGATGAGTTGAGCGATTTGCTCCGTGGTGCAGTTGCCAATGCGGAGCCAGACTATCTTGGGCGGCTGACCGTAAAGCAAACTGCGCTGCTGGAAGTCGGAATCCTTGGAGACGATGGTGAAGCCGTTGGCACCCGCATAATCCCAAACCTCCTCATCGGGTAGCCCCAGCGGACCACATTCGCGGACGTGCGCGCTGCCGGGGAAAAGCGTCGCGAGCAAACGGGGCAGCTTGGGCGAGAGGTTCTCGTCAAACAGCAACTTCATGCGGGACGACGCTTAGACGACGGTCGCGGTCGGCGGCGAAGGCGAAGCACGCCTGGATGTCGGCGGCGGTGAGGTCGGGAAAATCGGCCAGCACTTCAGGGACGGTCATGCCGCCACCGAGATAGTCAAAAACGTCGGCCACGGTGATGCGCGTGCCCCGGATGCACGGCTTGCCGCTGCGGATGCGCGGATCAATAGTGATGCGCTCGCGATAATTCATGGCGTCACGGTAGGTTTTTGGAACATGCGCGTCAAGGAAGCCGGCGCTCGCGGTGGTCGGCCATGCGAATCGGCGGAGTGGCGGCATTGTTTCCGCGCAAGCATCAGCCGTAGGAAAGCCCGGCAGGGCGACAGAAAATAGCCCAGCGTTTCAACGCTGGGACTGCCTTCCGGAAGGCGCAAGTCCCGGCAGGGACGGCAGAACGGCGGCGGGAGAGTGGGAACTTCTGTCGTTCCTGACGGGACTTGTTTGTGTTCCGGCGTTCCGAACCCAGCGTTGAAACGCTGGGCTATTGTCTATCGCCCTGACGGGCTGTTGGCGCTCACCGGGGAGGTGCCGGCGGCGCTCAACGCCGAAGGCGTTGGATCATTCAGCCCAGCGTTGAAGCGACGAAGGAGCGGCTACGCTGGGAAACTCCGCATACGGAAGCCAACTCTGAAGGAGTTGAATCAGGGCTTGTTTGTGGATGTATTCACCGGCAAGCCAAACCATCGTTTGACCTCATCCTGCGTGACTGTCGGGGCCGTGCGAGCTTTTTGAAGCCTTATGCCGGATTCCAAAACAATATCATCCAAAGCTCGATAGACGTAACCACAGTAGTAGTAGTCTATGACATCGCCAATCGCCGCATTGAGGCTGTAATCAGCCACGTCCATTTGCTTGAATGCTCTGATTCTGCCGGCCTTCTCGGCACGAAGCGTCCTCATCTGATTCCGGATAGCTTGCAGGGCCATCTCTTTGAACATCACTTTGTCAAAAGCCATGTTTGCCCCAATCACTCCGCTCGCAATTGCCGAGAGAATTGCTTTAGTCTCCGCGCCACCCACTACTGTAGCTGCAGCGGTCAATCCCAGCGAGGCCAATGCGGCAGCCAAGTCTTTTCCGTTCTTACCGCTCTCCAAGTCAAATTCATATTTGTGGAAGTCTTGGTCTATCAACGCCATCAACTCGTCAATCATCCTGTTGCGTACATCTTTTTGACCGCCAAGGACTGTCGTATTGGTGAGGACGGTTGTATTGGTGAGGACGGTTGTATTGGTGAGGACGGTTGTGTTGGTGAGGAGGGTTGTGTTGGTGAGGAGGGTTGTGTTGGTGAGGAGGGTTGTGTTGGTGAGGAGGGTTGTGT